>JADJZA010000006.1:300000-437302 GCA_016719385.1 Candidatus Microthrix subdominans
TCTCGTTGCCGGCGACCGACAACAGCACGAAGAACATGTTGAAGTCGGTCTCCGAGAGCGACTCGCCGTCGATCTCGGCGTTCAACAGCGCGTCGATGATGTCGTCGCCCGGGTTGGTGCGGTGGGCCTCGGCCAGCTTCTGGGCATAGAGGAACATCTCCACCTGGGCCTCGGCCAGGCGGTCCTCGCTCACCTTGTACTCCTCGTCGTCGCCGCCGGCGACCAGCCGGTTGCTCCAGTCGAAGATCTTGTGGCGGTCCTCCCGGGGCACCCCGATCAGTTCGGCGATCACCTTGAGGGGCAACTCGGCGGCGACGTCGACCACAAAGTCGACCTCGCCCCGGGGGAGCGTCTCGTCGAGGTTTTCAGCCGTCAGGTCCCGGATGTGACCCTCCATCTTGGCGATCATCCTGGGCGTAAAGCCCCGGTTGACCAGGCGGCGGTAACGGGTGTGGCCCGGCGGGTCCATGTACAGCAACAGGCTGCCGGTCACCTCGCTGTGGTCCTCCTCGTCGGGGCCCGGCTCGGGCAGGCCGACCACGCCGCCCAGGGCTGCAGCGGAGGAGAACGTGGCGAAGTCTCGGCTACACGTGATCACGTCCTCGAGCTTGGTGATCACCCAGAACCCCGGGCCATCGGGCTCGGCGTGATGATGCACCGGGTCGTTGGCCCGCAGCCAGGTGAACCAATCGTGCGGGACGCCGTCGGCGAAGCGATCCAGGTTGAGCAGGTCGATCTCGGGGGCGTCGAGCTCGGTCACGGTCGCATCCTTCCCTCAGCGCAACACTCGGTGGGGCGCAACGCTGTTGGTCGATCAAAGTAGAACGGATTCTATCTGAACGGTCTCTAGATGTGGTGTGTCTCTGTTCACCCGCTGGGTCGGCAGGGGGAACGCGATCGCTGGCGAAGGGCGCGAGAACGTGTTCTACTTGAAGCGACGTTGGTGGGCGCCAGCCCATCGCCGCAGGCCGTCATCGCAGCCCAGCTCCACGGAAGGTTGGCCCCATGACACTCACCGAACCGGTACCCACCGAGACAGCCGATCGAGAAGCCAGCGCCGCTGCGCCGTACACGATCATCTCGGCCGACTGCCACGCCGGCGGCAGCCACCAGGCCTATCGGGAGTACCTCGACCCCGAGTTCGTTCCCGACTTCGACGCCTGGCGCGGCGAGTACAAGAACCCGTACAAGGATCTGGGCGACAAGCGGAAGCTGCGCAACTGGGACAACGAGATGCGCAACTCCCAGCAGGAGGCCGACGGCATCGCCGCCGAGGTGGTGTTCCCCAACACCGTCCCGCCGTTCTTCCCCAGCTTCGTGCTGTTCGCCAAGCCGCCGACCGACGAGGAGTATCGCCACCGCCATGCCGGGGTGACGGCCCACAACCGATGGCTGGTCGACTGGTGCAACGAGTATCCGGAGCGCCGGGCAGGCGTGGGCCAGATCTTCCTCAACGATGTGGACGACGCCATCGCCGACGTGCGCTGGATCAAGGAGAACGGCCTGCGCGGGGGCATCCTGCTGCCCAACATCGCCCCGGACGTCAAGTGGGTGAAGCCGCTGTACGACCGCTGCTACGACCCGCTGTGGCAGGTGTTGCAGGACCTCGAGGTGCCGATCAACATCCACAGCGGTTCGGGCAACCCGGACTACGGCCCCTACCCGGTGTCGATGCTGCTCTACATCAATGAGGTGCCGTTCTACACCGAACGCCCGCTGGTGCAGCTGATCCTTTCGGGCGTGTTCGAACGGTTCCCCCGCCTCAAGGTGGTGCTGACCGAGGCCGGGTGTGCCTGGGTGCCGCCGCTGCTCGAACGCCTCGACACGAACATCCGCAGCATCCGTGACACCGGTGCCACCGGCGAGATTCGCTACGGGGCCGACCACATCCTGCCCAAGGACGCCACCGAGTACTTCCACCAGAACGTGTGGATGGGGGTCAGCCAGCCCCGACAGGCCGACGCCGACGCCCGCCACATCATCGGCCTCGACAAGTTCATGTGGGGCAGCGACTACCCCCACGACGAGGGCACCTACCCCTACACCCGGGAGAACCTGCGGGCCCGCTTCAGCGACGCCCCCGAGGCGGAGATGCGCAAGATCCTCGCCGGTAACGCCGCCGAGATGTACGGCTTCGACCTGGACGCCCTCGCCCCGCTGGCGGCGCGCATCGGGCCGACGGTCGAGGAGGTCGCGCGGCCGATCGGCGGGGTGCCCGACAAATCGCTCGAGCGGATCTCCGGTGACATGGATGCGAGCGCAATCAAGTGAGCGACGCCACCGACAACGAGGTCGCAAGGTCCGCCGCCGGGTCGCCGTCCGGCGCTGAGTCCCCGTCCGGCACTGAGTCCCCGTCCGGCGCTGAGTCCCCGTACGGCGCTGAGTCGACGTACGGCACGGTGGCGCCGCAGGCCGAGAGCGGGGGCAACGTCCCGGCGCTCGGCTCGGCCCCCGAAGTGCTGATCGTCGACGATCCGGCGCCACACGTGCGTCGCCTCACCCTCAACCGGCCCGAGAAGCGCAACGCGCTCAGCCACCAGCTGCGCGCCGAGATCATGCATGCCCTGCAACAGGCCGACCAGGACCCCGAGGTGCGGGTGATGATCGTGCGCGGTGCGGGCACCTGCTTCTCCGCCGGCTACGACCTGGGCGGCGGCAACGAGGGCGTCGACATGCCCCACTTCACCGCCGAGGGCGAAGGCCAGTGGCCCCGCCACGTCACCGAAACCTGGATGAGCATCTGGGACCTGGCCAAGCCGGTGATCGCTCAGGTGCACGGCTACTGCCTGGCCGGCGGCAGCGAGCTGGCCACCGGGTGCGACCTGGTCTACGTCGCCCACGACGCCAAGATGGGCTACCCGGCGGTGCGTTTCGGCGTGCCCGACATGCACTTCCACGCCTGGATGCTGGGCATGCGCGCCGCCATGGAGATGATGGTCACGGGCGACTCGATCTCCGGCGACGAGGCGGTGCGCCTCGGCTGGGCCAACCGGGCCTTCGACGAGGCCGACCTGGACGACGAGGTGCTCGCCGTCGCCGGGCGCGTCGCCAACATCCCCACCGACATCGTGTCGCTCAACAAGCGCGCCGTGCACCGGGGCATGGACACGATGGGCATGCGCACCGCCATCCGCCAGGGCACCGAGCTGTGTGCGATGGGCACCAAGGCGGCCACGTTCACCGAGTTCATCGACAAGATGCGCGACGAGGGCCTCACCCAAGCGCTGGCCGAACGGGACGCACCCTTCGGCGACTACCGCACCGGCGGGTGAACGCCGGGGCCGAGTGGCCCGCCCGGCCGCCCGACCCGCCGTCCGTCGCTTCGCCCCCTTCGCCGCCCACCACGACGGGGCCGGTCGCCGGGGTGCTGGCGATCTTCGTCGGCGTGCAGCTGGCCCAGATCCTGGGTGCGCTCGACGGCACGATCGTGGCGACGGCGCTGCCCACCATCTCAAGCGACCTGGGCGGCTTTTCGCGGATCACCTGGGTGATCACGGCTTATGCCCTGGCCACGGCGGCGTCGATGCCGATCTACGGCAAGCTCGGCGACCTGTACGGCCGCAAGCGCATGCTGGTGCAGGCGATCGGGGTGTTTCTGGTCGCCTCGCTGCTGTGCGGGGCGGCCCAGAGCCTCAACCAGTTGCTGCTCGCCCGGTTCGTGCAGGGCCTGGGCGCCGGCGGGTTGGGGACGCTGTCGATGGCCGTGCTCGCCGACGTGATCCCGGCCCGTCAGCTTGGACGGTGGATGGGCTACCAGGGGGTTGCCTTCGCCGTGTCCAGCGTTGCCGGACCGCTGGTTGGCGGCCTGTTCGTCGACCACCTCAGCTGGCGCTGTGCGTTTTTCGTCAACCTGCCGGTCGGGCTGATCTCGGCGGTGATCGTGGCGACCAAGGTGCCGAGCAGCCGGCACCGGGTGGTTCACTCGATCGACTGGGCGGGCTCGCTGCTGCTCGCCGCCGCCCTGAGCGCGCTGATGCTGGTGGCGACGCTCGGCGGAGAGACGTTTGGGTGGACGTCGCCGCAGCTGATCGCGCTTGCGATCGCCGTGCCGGTGCTTGGCTTCGCGTTCGTTCGGCGCCAACTCGTCGCCCCAGAGCCGGTCCTGCCCCTCAGGCTGTTCGGCGACCGGCTGATGCGGGCCAGCATCGGTGTGAACTTTGCCAGCGGCGTGCTGATCTGGGGCGGCATCTTCTTCGTGCCGCTGTTCGTTCAGGAGGTGAACGGTGTCAGCCCCACCGCCGCCGGGTTCACGCTGATGCCGTTGATGTTCGGGGCCGCCGCCGGAACCTTGGTGGCCGGTCGGGCGGTCGAACGGTCGGGCCGGATCCGGTCCTGGCCCATCGGTGGTTCGGTGCTGATGGTGATCGGTATCGCGTTGCTGGCCACGATCGGGCTCGCCACCCCGACGGCGGTAGTCGGGGCGTGGGCGCTCATGCTCGGCCTCGGCATCGGGTTCGTCATGCAGCCGTCGCTGCTGGCGGCACAGAACGCGGCGCCGGTGGGCGACCTGGGTACGGCGACCTCGACGGTGCTGTTGTGCAGGTCGCTCGGCTCGACGATCGGCATTCCGATCTTCGGTGGGATCCTCAATGCAGGCCTGGCTGCCAGGGGCATGGGCGCCGCCGGGTTTGCCCACGCGGTGCCGCTGGTCTTTCTGGCCGGCGTGCCGGTGGCACTCGCCTCGGTCGTGCTGGCCCTGCGCCTGGAGGACCGTCCCCTCCGTACCGAAACGGTGATCGCCGAGCGGGCCGCCCCTCAGGGGTCGTAGGGGGAGATCAGCACCCGACAGGCGCGGTGGAGTTCCTCGGTCACTGTGGCGAAGTCGGTCCGTCCGTTGGCCCACGTGATCAGGGCGGAGTACCAGACATGGCCGAGCACGGCCAGGATGTCGGCGCGGGTGTCGGGGTCGAGGTGGGCCAGGATCGGGTCGCCGACATCGGCGATCGACGAGCGAACCGCCCCGCCGCTGCTGCGCACCCCGGCGTCGGGCGAGGCCATCGCCCGCACCAGCGCCTTGGACAGCTTCGGTTGGCGTTCCATGGTGGCGCACGCCCGATCGAGCACGTCGATCATTTGCTCGGTCGGGGTGTCGCCCCGGGGCGGGCGCTGGGCCACGCGATCGCGTAGGCGTCCGGTCCACTCCGACGTCGCTGCGGCCAGCAGGTGATCCTTGGAGGAGAAGTTGCGGTAAATGGTGGCGAGGGCGACGTTGGCGGTGGCGGCCACATCGCGCATGTGCACGGCGTCGTAGCCGCCCGCGGCACCCAGCTCGAAGGCGGCGTCGATCAGGCGTCGGCGGCGCTCCTGTTGCTCGGGTGTGTACCCCTGCGCATCGTTCGCCTGGCCATCTCCGGCCGGGTGGCCGGGCGGCCCCTTGTGGTCGGAATTGCGACCGTCACCTTCGGAGGCGCCCTCATCGGAGCCACGGGCGTCCCCGTCGGAGCCGGTCGACGAGCCGACAGCGACGTCAGCCACGATTGGCCGATGTGGGAACGTCGCGGAAGGGCACGTGTTTATCCTGGCGTGCCTCGGGCGGCAGGCCTAAGACCCGCTCGCCCATGATGTTGCGCTGGATTTCGTCGCTGCCGCCGGCGATGCGGATCGATGGGGCCGACAGGAAGTACTGCTGCCATTGGCCTCCCTCCGGTGCCGACGCGGCGGCCAGCATCCCCGCGGCACCCTCGATCGCCAACGCCAGGTCGGCGTTGCGCTTGCGGTGCTGGGCGGCCATCAGCTTCAGCGCCGAGGTGCCCGGCCCGGGCGGTTGGCCCTTCGCTGCAGCGGTCCGGGCCTGCATGCCCAGGTAGTTCATGATCTGCGCCCGGGAGTGGGCGGCGGCGAGCCCTTGTCGCACCCGCGGCTCGGCTGTGGCGCCGCTTCGCCGGGCCAGACCGAACAGGTCGGCCAGCCCCGGGCCGCCGCCGTGCCCGCCCATAAACGTGCGCTCGTTGGCCAGCGTGGTCATCGCTGCCGCCCAGCCGCCACCGACCCCGCCGAGCACGGCGTCGTTGGGCACCCGGGCTCCGGTCAGGAACACCTCCGAGAAGTGCGATGCGCCGGTGATCTGTCGCAGCGGGCGAATCTCGACGCCGGGCTGGTGCATGTCGATGAGGAAGTAGGTGATGCCCCGGTGCTTGGGCACGTTGGGGTCGGTGCGGGCGAGCAGGATGCCGTAGTCGCTGTAGTGGGCGCCCGAGGTCCATACCTTCTGGCCGTCGATGACCCACTCGTTTCCGTCGCGCACCGCCCGGGTCGCCAGGCCGGCCAGGTCGGATCCGGCGCCGGTTTCGCTGAACAGCTGGCACCACACCTCGTCGCCCCGCAGCATCGGAGGCAGGTAGCGGGCCAACTGATCGGCGTCGCCGTGGGTGATGATCGTCGGTCCGGCCATGCCCGTGCCCACCACGAAAGGACTGGTTGGCAGCGACCGCTTGGCCGCCTCTTCGCTGAAGATGGCGGCGTAGGCGGGCGGGGCGCCCCGCCCTCCGTAGGTCTCGGGCCAGGTGATGGCGGCCCAACCGTGGTCGGCCAGCAATGCCTGCCACGGACGGGCCCGCTCGACGAAGGCTGCGTCGTCCTCGCCCGGCCGGCGTCGAACCCGCAGGGCCTCGGGGCTCGACCGGTGCTCATCCAGCCAGGCCACCGCCTCGGCACGAAAGCCCGCTTCGTCCGGTGACTCGTCGAAGTCCATCCAACTCCCTCATGGCGTCGATCCGCTGCGCCGGCCCTACCCGGTGTGCTTCACCCGCATCGGCGCGAGAACGTGTTCTACCACTCGTCTGGCCGCGTTTCACGATGTTCCACGTGAACCCATTCTGCGAGCATCCCCTCCGAGGTCCCAGCATGTGCGGTGCCCTTCTGGTGTCGTTCGTTCGCTGCCATGGAGGGGTGGACCTGGCCAGCTACGATGTCATGTTCCAAGGAACATTGGATTAATGGTGCTGAGGAAAGGAAAGGTTCCGGGATGGCTGTCGCAGTGAGGGCCGACATCGACGGCCAAACCGACGGCACCGAGCGGCGCGCCGAGTTCTTCAGCCGGCTGGCGGTGGTCGGCAAGGCCTTCGCCAGCGCCAAGCGCCTGGAGTTGGTCGACCTGCTGGCCCAAGGCGAGCGGGCGGTCGACTCGCTGGCTCGCCAGGCGGGCATGGGTATCACGACCACCTCGTCCCACCTGCAGATTCTGAAGATGGCCCACGTCGTGTCCACCCGTCGGGCCGGCACCCGCGTGTACTACCGGCTCAGCGGGGACGACGTGGCGACGCTGTATGCGTCGCTCGGGCGGGTGGCCCGCGCCCACTCCGCCGATGTGGAGCGGGCGCTCGAGGCCTACCTGGGCACCGGTTCGCTCGACGACGTCGAGCTGATCCGGCGGGACGATCTGATGCGGCGCATCGAGGATGGCGACGTGCAGGTGGTCGACGTGCGCCCGGCCGAGGAGTTCGACGCCGGACACATCCCCGGGGCGCGCTCGCTGCCCTTCGGCGAGCTGACCGAGCTGACCGAGCGGCTCGAGTCGCTCGACCCCAACCTCGACCTGGTCGCCTACTGCCGTGGTGCCCATTGCGTGATGGCCCACGACGCAGTCCGCCTGCTCGAAGCCGAGGGTCGTCATGCGGCTCGTCTGGAGGACGGCATGCTCGAGTGGCGGCTGTCCGGTCTGCCGGTGGAGGTCGACGTATGAGGCGCGTCATCGAAGCGTTCACCGCTCTGCTCGCATGGCCCGCCCGTCGTTGGGCGACGGCGGTCGGGGCCGGCGTCGCGTTCGCGCTCGTCATCGCCATCCCCACCGCCCTGATCAAGAACCCGATCTTCGGTCGGCAGATCCCACCGACGTGGTGGTCGTGGCCGTCCCTTATCGTCAGCTCGGTGCTCGGCGGCCTGCTGGTCGCCACCTACGTGCGCGACCCGGCGGTCAACCCGCCGTCGCAGGTAGCCGGCGATTCGGTCGCCGCCGAGGGCGAGTACGACGACGATGAGGACCGGGTCAATCGTCGGCGTGGCACCATCGGTGGGGTGCTCACCTTCTTCGCGGTCGGGTGCCCGGTGTGTAACAAGCTGGTGCTGATCGCGCTGGGCAGCGCCGGTGCCATCACCTGGTTCGAGCCGATTCAGCCGGTCTTGCAGGCGGTTGCCGTCGCCCTGCTCGGCTGGGCGCTGTTCGCCCGCCTCGAGGGCGAGCGGTTCTGTCCGGTCACCCCCGCAGCCGAGCCGGTCGGCACCCGTTCGGGCGACGACCTCAGCTGAGCGTCGCCGGCGCCGAGCGCCACCGTGGCGGGGAACACCCATCCGGGTACCCGTCCCACCCAATCGAGCACGCGATGGCTCACCGACACCTCGAGGCCGCTGGTGTCGCCCAGGCCGATCGCCGAGGTGCCCCGGCGTCGGCCGCACGTCACCCCGGTCCGATCGATCCCAATCATCCGTTCTGGCGGAACGGCCACGCTCCTGAGGTACCGTCGTTCCATGGCAGATACGGGTGAGACAGCGGTCGATCTGAAGCCCCACAGCAGGGACGTCACCGACGGGTTCCAAAAGGCACCGTCACGGGCGATGCTGCGAGCGGTCGGCATGGGCGACGAGGACTGGGACAAGCCCCAGATCGGCATCGCCTCGTCGTGGAACGAGATCACCCCCTGCAACATGACGCTGTCCAAGCTGGCCGGCCACGCCAAGACCGGCGTCAGCCAGGCCGGGGGCTATCCGCTCGAGTTCGGGACGATCACCGTCTCGGACGGCATCTCGATGGGCCACGAGGGCATGCGCGCCTCGCTGGTCAGCCGAGAGGTGATCTGCGACTCGGTCGAGACGGTCATCTTCGCCGAGCGCCTCGACGGGGTGGTCGGCCTGGCCGGCTGCGACAAGTCGATCCCGGGCATGTTGATGGCCGCCGCCCGGCTCGATGTGGCCAGCGCCATGATCTACAACGGGTCGACGATGCCCGGCGAACACAACGGCGAGGCGACCGACATCACCAGCGTGTTCGAGGGCGTCGGGGCCTGTGCGCTGGGCGCCATCACCCCCGAGGAGCTCGACGAGATCGAGCGGACAGCGTGTCCGGGTGAGGGCGCGTGCGGCGGCATGTTCACCGCCAACACGATGAGCTCGATCGGCGAGGCCCTCGGCATGTCGATCCCCGGGTCGGCGTCGCCGCCGGCCATCGACGGTCGGCGCGACGAGGACGCCCGCCGAGCCGGTGAAGCGGTGGTCACCCAGCTCCGCGCCGGCATCACCGCCCGCACGATCCTCACCAAGAAGGCGTTCGAGAACGCCATCGCCCTCACCTCGGCGCTCGGCGGGTCGACCAACGCCGTGCTGCACCTGTTGGCGATCGCCAACGAGGCCGAGGTCGACCTCGAGCTCGACGACTTCAACCGCATCGCCGCTCAGGTGCCCCACGTCGCCGATATGAAGCCGGGCGGCCGGTTCCACATGACCGACCTGGATCGGGTTGGCGGCGTGCCGATGGTGATGAAGATGCTGCTCGACGCCGGGCACCTGCACGGCGACGCGCTGACGATCACCGGCAAGACCGTCGCCGAGAACCTGGCCGACATCGACCCGCCCGGCCCCGACGGCACGGTCGTGCATCCCCTCGATGCGCCGATCCACTCTGAGGGCGGCATCAACATCCTCACCGGTTCGCTGGCACCCAAGGGGTCGGTGGTCAAGGTCGCCGGGCTGACCAAGGAGCAGATGCTCTTCGACGGTGTCGCTCGGGCCTTCGACGGCGAGGACGCCGCGATGACGGCGATCCTCGACGGCACGATCGAACCGGGAACGGTGCTGGTGATCCGCAACGAAGGTCCCAAGGGCGGGCCCGGCATGCGGGAGATGCTGGCGATCACCGGGGCGCTCAAGGGTGCCGGCCGGGGCAGCGACTGCGCGCTGGTCACCGACGGCCGCTTCAGCGGCGGCACTTGGGGGTTCTGCATCGGCCACGTGGCGCCCGAAGCGGTCGATGGCGGCCCGATCGGCCTGGTGGCCGACGGCGACCGCATCCTGATCGACGTCCACGAGCTCAAGCTGGACCTGCTCGTTGACGACGCCGAACTGGAGAAGCGCCGCCAGGCGTACGCACCGCTCGAGCCCGTTTACACCCGCGGCGTGCTCGCCAAGTTTGCCAAGCTGGTGCAGGGCGCCGAGACCGGGGCGATCACCAACCCCCGCTAGCGATTTCGCTGGGTGACGAGTTCGACCGCTCTGAGGAGCGCAGCTCCTCGGAGTCGGCCGGAGGGTCGATATGGGGCGTGGTGCGCCACATCAGGCAGAGGAAGGTCACCGTCAGGCCAGGCCGATCACTTCACCCGCCGGAACCGAGCCTTCAACCAGCCGAGCATCCCATGCGACGCCGTGTCGGTGGACGCTGCTTTTTTGGGTCGGGTGAACCAGCGCGCCGCCACCTTGCCGATCCAAGCGGCTGGTCCGGCGACCCACCTCATCGGACCGGGGAATTCGCTGCGGAGCACGTTGGCGGCGACGGTTACCAACTGGCCTGCCGTGGCTTGAATTTCGCTGCTTCCCGGGTCGTTCAAGGTGTCCAACCCAACACGCCACGTGCGCTTGTCGACGGCCGGAAGCGTTTCGGCGATGATCTGATTCTGTCGGATGGCGATGAGTGCGTTTCGAACATCGTTCTCGGATTCTGCGCTCGGGTCCTGGCCGCCCTGGACCTCGACTTCCTTGTTCGCAGCCCTCAGCTCGGCGAGGTAGTCGCGCACGGCGGTCTCTTGGTCAGGGGTCAGGTCATCCAGAAGGATCTGGATGCCCGTCGACGCGCTGTCGAGGCGGCCCCACATCCAGTCGTTCTCGCGCCAGCGCTGATCGAGAAATGCCGAGAAGTTGCCGAGTTCGTTGCCGGCCAGCTTGACTTGGGGACGAAGAAAGTTGGGGCAACCGGTCCATCCGTCCGGCTTTTCTTCGCCGATTTTGTCCGACTTGGTCTTGAGAAGCTCGAACTCGCCGGCGAGTGGTGTGATGGCTGCGGCCGAGAGGCGACGAAACTCGATTTCGGTACCTCCCGGCCGGCCGCTGAGATACTCGGGCATGCACAGGATCTCCAGATCGGCAAGCGCATGCTTGGTCGTCTCTGGTCCCCGAATCACCAGGTCCAGCAGCTCAGCGGGGTGGCCGTCAGGGAGTTTCCCGGTGCTGATCTTGCGGACCTCGTCGACCTGCTTGACAATCCTCTCGAGGATCAGTTCCCGAAGACCCGTGCCTCCTTCGCCGGGGTCGGCGCCGCCGTCCGAGTCGACCAGCGCTTGCAGAACCGCATACGTGCCCGCAAGGTACGGCCCGGAGTCGTTCTCGTCGAGCAAGGTGTTGGACACCTCGCCGGACACGCAGAGGAGGCCGTCGAGAGTCGCCAGCGATTCGGTGCACCAGCCGTCCATCGACCCGGCGGGCACGTATCCCCTGCGTCGGGCGAGGGTCACCCAGCCGATGCGTCTCGTGCGCTCCAGCAGGCTCACCACATCTTTCAGCCGGTACATCTCCAACTTGGCATCACCGATGGCGTCGATGGCCTCGGCGTCTTCGGCGGATGATTCGACCGCACGGGTCCATTCCAGTGTCAGGGCGAGCGTTCGGCGCAGCACCGCAATGCCGGCGCCAAACAGGGCGTCGACATGATTTTCCGGCACCTTGCCCACCTGCTGGGGGACGTCCGGGCCCCCGCCCACCTGCTGTTGGAAGGCGGCGCTGAGAACGCAGTCCAGGTTGTTCAGGTCGGAGTCGATCCAGTCCCCCAGTGGGGCGCGCCAAGAGGACTCGTCGTCCACGACCGGAAACGGGTCCTCGCCCAGCGCAATCACCGGCTGGTCGAGCAGCCGACGCAGCCGAACGGCGTCCGCCGTGGCCCGCTGCATGGCGTAATCCTCCCAACGTGAGGCGTCCAGCTGGAACGTGGTTGCGCCCGTTTCGGCTTGGTGCCTTTTGAATCGGGCGAGGGTCGCCGCGCGAAGCAGTTGGGCCATGCGGATCGACCGGTTGTGGCGATCGAGTTGCTCGAGGTCGCCGTCGATGGACTCGTGCTGAAACTTCGCAGTGAGGGCACCCTTCGCCACGGCCTTCACCTGGCGGCGCTTTTGTTGGGCGGCGTCGGGGGTGTCAGGTGTTTGGGCAGCCTTCCCGCCATCGCCCGCCACGACCTCGGTCGGTTGCCCGCCGTCAGGGCATGGCCCCGCCGGCCCCGCTGGTGGCGGTGGCCCGGTGGGGTGGAGGTACACCAGCACCCGGCGGGTTGGGCCGTCCGCAGCGGCCGCAACGATGGCGTCGAGTGCGCGCCCCAGCGGGATGTTGTCGACGATGCCGCCGTCCGTGACGACGAAGTCGTCATCTCGCTGGGGCGCTCGCGCCCCGATGGGCTCACCGCGGCTGTCGCCAAACACGCCGCGACAGTCGACCCGCCGATGATCATCTCTGGTCCAGCGCTCGGCGTCGGGGGTGACCGGTTCTCCAAACTTGCAAGGACGTGTCGATCGAACGACCGCAGCCTCGAATGCGACGGGAAACGAGGAGGTGGCTCGTCCGGCGAGTGCGAGGCGGGCCACGGCTTCGGGACCGACGAGATCGTCCCGGCCGTTGACGTCGTTGGGCGAGCAGCGGAAGTGAAAGAGCGCCGAGGAGCGTGAACGTTTGATCTGTTCATCGCTCAGATGGTGGCTCGGGATCTGGAGTGGCTCGACCATCGTCGCGGTCAGCTGAAGGTCGACGAATGGTCTTGGTTCCGATGGGGTGTCGACGAGAATCAGTTCGCGGAGTCGTTTGTAGAGCTCGTCGAGGAATTTGCCGTCGCCGTCGAACAGGGAACTCCACGGAGGCTCACAGCGCCGGATCTCGTTGATGGAGGCGACTTGACTCCAGGTCGGCAACAGCTCGCGCATCGGGTATCCGTGGCGGATGGCCCCGGCGAACAGCACCCCGTTCAGGCCGCCGGCACTCGTGCCTGCGAGCACGTCGACGACGACGTTGCTGTACCCGCACGCTTCGACAAGACCGCTCCAGAAGGGATCCCCATCTGGGGGTGTCGAGCGTCGAAGCTCGTCGATCTCCGCGCAGGCGCCACCCGACCACACGGCCAGGCTGACGCCGCCGCGCATGCCGAGGGCCAAGCGAAGTTCGCGTTGCACGTTCATGGTTGTTCCTCAAGTCTGGGATCGACCCAGTAGCCGTTGTGTTCATCCGTCTGTCAGAGCGCGTCGGTTCCGGCGTCGTCCGACATGCCGAGGACGGAGGCCGCTGTCGGCCCGCCTATGCCATGGACCCGGATCTGCATGGCAGCCGTCCCTTCCCCTAGCAGGACAATGACACCTGAGCATCCACATAGCAACGAGGAATCAGCCCGCACCGGTGTGCTGGTGACGTCGGCGAAGCTGGGTTGCGTGAACGGGGTTTCGCCGCACTTGAATCATGTTGTCGGGACGGCCTCGGGTAGGCGCTGGTCGCCTGGGTCGGACGTCGTCTCCCGGTAGCGGCAGGAGATGGGAGCTCGGGGCGGTGGTTGGTTTGCTCGTGATCGTCCGCCGTCCGGTCACCCTCGACCCCAAGGAAGGGTCGGCTGCGAGGTCTGGCGAGCACTCGCCACGCTTCAAAAATGACAAGGCCCCAACCCCGGTTGGGAGGTTCGGGCCTCGTAGATGTCGGGAGACATCACAGCAGTGCGCTCGGAGGGACTCGAACCCCCAACCTCCTGATCCGTAGTCAGGTGCTCTATCCAATTGAGCTACGAGCGCCGGTGTAAGCGGGCAACTCTACGCGCTGCGCTGCAGTGCGCCAAACGATCTCCTCGTGGACCGGTCTGCACGCGACGGTGCCCCGGGCTTTCGCTCCGGGGCACCGCTCACGAAATCGGCACGCACGGTTGAGACGTGCGTCGGCCTCGACCTAGTAGCGGATCTCGACGCCACGCAGGACGCCGGCCGAGATCGGTCCCAGCTGACGGAACTGCTTCGGCTGAAGGTCGACGATGCGGCCACCGGCATACGGGCCCCGGTCGTTGACGACGCAAGTGGCGGTGTTGCCGCCACGGCGGAGGTGCAGCACGGTGCCGGCGGCAGCGGTGCGGTGGGCGCAGCCGTTGGAGGTGCGCACTCGGGGGAAGGCGACTGGGCCGCCGGCCTGGGTGTAGTACGAGGCCGCTCCCGACTGGTAGCGGCTGGTGCCACCGCTGCCCGGAGCTGCGACGCAGCCGGTCGCTGCGATGAGCAGGACGGCTGCCGCTGCGAATGAGCGTCGAAGGTTAAAGGGGTTGGTCATGGGAGTTGCCTCCAGGGTTGAGCCATCGGATGACGGCAGGACCGATCCCTCACACGCCCGCCCTCGGTCAGCAACACTGCTGAAGTGAGGGCGGCACGTCAGGGCCGGCGGGGGGATGGTTAACGAGTCGTTACTTTACGGTCTGGTTACGATAATGCAACCCTTTGTAACAGTGGCGTCGGTCACTTGCAGCGTAAGGTCAATGAAATAGCGGACTTTTCGACGACCCGACGGCGATACGATCTGGTTTCATGGCCGACCAGCAGGGGAGATGTGCGTGTCCGACAACGACCTGATCGAGTGCGAACGGGTGAATCTCGACTACTTCAACCGGGCTCCCGTGCGGGTCGAGGCCGCCGAGGTGATAGCGGCCAGCCCGAAGCGCATCTTCGATGTGTTTCTCGATGCCGACTCGTGGTCGCGGTGGGCGTGGCCGATCACCGGGGTCGACTGGACCTCGCCGATGCCCCTTGAGGTCGGGTCGACCCGGACGGTGTGGATGCGCGGGCCCATGGTGGGTTATGAGGAGTTCATCGCCTGGGAGCCGGGCCGACGGATGGCGTTTCGATTCAACCAGACGATCAAGGGCGGGCCGTCGGCCTTCGCCGAGGACTACCTGGTCACCGACCTGCGGGATGGCCGTTCGCTGGTGGAGTGGACGATGGCGATGACCCTCACCGGCGTTTCGGCGCGGTTCGCCCGATTTACCGGCCCTGCGATGGGGCCGGCGAACCGGGCGATGCTGCGCAGGTTCCGCACGTACGTCGAGTCCAACCCGATGCTCGCCGATGAGGCCTCGAACTCGTCGACGAGCACGTCGCCGACCCGCCGGTAGCCCAGCGAGCGGTTGATGCCAGGGGACGTGACGACGGCAGCTGGGTCGCCGTCGTAGCTGGCGTCGACGTCAGCGTGCGAACTCTGCCGCTATCGCGTTGCTCTACGACGCGATAGCGGCAGAGCTCGAGTGAGTTCCGAGAATCAGGCCTGGTTGCGGCGAGTCCGGTCGGCTGGCGGAACAACTCCTGCCAACCAGACCGGCTCGTCGCGACCGCCGAGCGGAGAGGGTGGGATTTGAACCCACGGAGGGTTGCCCCTCACACGCTTTCCAAGCGTGCCGATTCGGCCGCTCTCGCACCTCTCCTCTTGTGACCGAGCGACCCTAGCCGGAGCCGGTGTCGCCGTCGGTGCTGAGACACGATATCGTGTGGCCCTCGCCGATCCCTCACCCGTGAGGTGGAGGCGGGTCTCGACGTGGGACGACCGGGTCCTGTGCGACCGAACCCCGTGAACCGGGTCAGGGCCGGAAGGCAGCAGCCCTCAGCGGAGCGTTCGGAGTGCCGCAGACCACCTGGTCGTCCCTCGCCGAGACCCTTGAGCGGCGAGGGTCTGCAGGGCTGTTCGGCTCGGTCGGTGGGTGGCGACGGCCTTGTATCCTCGATGCGGTGAGCTATCAGTCCCTGTATCGCCGCTTCCGCCCCAGCCGGTTCGCCGAGGTTCGGGGGCAGGACCACATCACGGTCGCCCTCCGCAACGCCGTCCGGACCGACACGGTGGGCCACGCCTATATGTTCAGCGGCCCGCGGGGCTGCGGGAAAACCTCGAGCGCTCGCATCCTGGCCCGGGCGCTGAACTGCACCAACCTGGCCGACGGCGAGCCGTGCGGGGTGTGCGACAGCTGCGTGGCGATGGAGTCCGGCACGTCGATGGACCTCCACGAGCTGGATGCGGCCTCCAACAACGGCGTTGACGCCATGCGGGACCTGGTCAGCCGGGCCGCCCTTGGCACCGCCGGCCGCAACAAGGTGTACATCCTCGACGAGGTGCACATGTTGACCGGTGCGGCCTCCAATGCCTTGCTGAAAACGCTGGAGGAGCCCCCGCCGCACGTCACCTTCGTGCTGGCGACCACCGACCCCCAGAAGGTGCTGCCCACGATCAAGAGCCGCACCCAGCACTTCAACTTCGAGCTGCTCTCGCCCCACGAGCTGGAGAACTACGTCCGCTGGGTGATCGCCGAGGCCGAGTTGACCGTTGACGACGAGGCGATTGCCTACGTCGTGCGCCAAGGGCGGGGTTCGGCACGCGACACGCTCTCATCGCTCGATCAGGTGGTGGCAGGCGGCGGCGTCGTGCCCCGCGAGGAGCCCTCGGCCAACCTGGTGAGTGCCCTGACCGAGCGTGACACCGGCGCCGCCCTGACCGCCGTGGCCGATGCACTGGGGATGGGCAGCGACCCGCGGGTGCTGGCCGAGGCGCTGGTTGCCGACCTACGCGACCTGTTTCTGCTGACGATGGGGGTCGAGGGGGCCAACGTCGCCGACGCCGATCGCGAGGAGCTGACCGACCGGGCCCGCCGTTTCGGTCCCGCCCGGCTGACTCGCGCGCTGGAGCAGCTCGGGTCGGCGCTGGTCGACATGCGCCAGGCCTCCGACCCGCGGGTGCCCCTTGAGGTGGCTCTCGTGCGTCTGACAGCGCCGACCGCCGACCTGTCGATCGAGGCGCTGGCCGAACGGGTGGAGGCGTTGGAGCGGGCACTGGCCGGAGGCGCCGTCTCGGTGGCGCACACGACGCCTCCGGCCGCCCGAGCGGCCGTCGAGGCCGCCTCGTCCGCGACCGCAGCGTCGACGCCGGGGTCTACCACTGTCCCGGAAGCAGGGCCGCCCCCACCAGCGGGCGGTGCGGTGCCCGCAACACCTCCCGGAACACCCGCTGCTACCGCCCCGGCGACCGGCGGATCGGGTGTACCCGCAGCACCGGCTGCCTCCGCTCCGGCGACCGGCGGATCGACCACACCCTCGCCGCAACCGTCGCCGGCCGACCCCGGTGGGACAAGCCAGGCCGCCTCGCCCGACACGTCGTCTGAGCGAGCAAGCGATGCCGCAGCTCCGTCAGCGCCCGCCGCCGACCGGCCCGGTATGAGCGGCGAAGGCAGCCACCGGTCGGTGGTCGAAGAGGCCCGAGCGATGCTGCGGGCCAAGACGGGCAAGGAGGCGCCGCCGCCGAGCCGATCCACGTGTCGACGGCGGAGGAGCCGCCGCCCCCGCCTCGTCGCCGGCGCCCAAAGCCGCCAGAGGGGAGCCCGGCGGCCCCGGTGCAGCAACCGAGCGATGCCGGGCCCGACCCGGCGCGCCCACTTGTCGATCAGAGCCAGTCCTCCGATGCCGAAGCGCCGCCCGCACCGGAGCAGGACCGGGCGCGCCCACTGGTCGACCAGAGCCCGTACTCCGACGCCGGGGCGACACCCGCACCGGAGCAGGATCCGGCGCGCCCGCTGGCTGATCCCGACGCCGTCGGTCAGGCGCCCGTCAGCCGTGCCCCGACACAGGCACCGCCGAGCGTTCCCGAAGGCGCCGCTCCTCAGGCGCCCGCCCCGCCGTCACCGGCCCCGCCACCGGCTGCGCCGGTCACACCCGTGGCTTCGGCCGCAGGCGCCGAACGGCTCAACGGCCTGCTCGACAGCGTGCTCGGCAAGCTGAAGCCGGTGACCCGGGCGCTGTTCGTCGGCCACTTCGACGACGAGGGCGGGACGCTCGAGTTTCGCCTGGACAACCCCGCCATCCTCGATCGAGCCCAAGCTCGGCAGGGTGAGTTCGGCGAGGTGCTCTCCGGTGCGGCGGGCCAGCCGGTTTCGTTCAAGCTGGTCGCCGGCTCGGGCGCCGGGGCAGCGGGCGGAGTGGGGGCCGGGCGCGACGCGTCGGGTCGACATGGCCGCACCGCACACGATGGCGGCCCGGCCCCTCGGGGCGGGGATGATTCCGACGAGGCTGAATGGGCCAGCGGCGGCGACTATGACGATCTCGCCGACCTCGAGGACGCCGACCCACCGCTGAGCGCAGCACAACGCCTGATCGAGGCGTTCCCGGGCGCCGAGCTGATCACCCCGGAGCCCTGACCGCTCACCATCGACGTGCCCACCGAGCCGGCTCCACCGCAGCGTGGCCCGGCGCACGTAGCTTGGACTGCCCGCACCCCCGGCGGGCGACGACCCCACGGAGTACGACGTGACCTCACCCGAGAACACCAGCCCCGATGATCCAACGCCGGAGCAGGTTCCATCGGCCGACGCCGACCCGATGGCCGCCATGCTCGGTGGCCTCGACCTCGGCTCGTTGATGGAGACCGCCCAGCAGATGCAACAGCAGATGGCCGACGCCCAGTCGCAGCTGGCCGCCACGCGGGTGGAAGGCAGCGCCGGCGGCGGCAAGGTGAGGGTGACGATCACCGGCGACCTGCAGCCGGTTGGCGTAAAGCTCGACCCCGAGGTGGTCGACCCCGACGACACCCAGTGGCTCGAGGAGCTGATCCTGGCGGCGTGGCGTAATGCCGTGGCCGAGGTGGGTCGCGCCGAGCAGTCGGGGGACCCGATGGGTGGCCTTGACCTGTCGTCGATGGGCATCGACCCCGCCTCCTTCGGCATCGGCCCCGCCTCGGACGACGAGTCGGACGGGTCGTCCGAGATCGAGGGCTGATCGGGTGCCCACCTACGCCGCCCCCATCCAGGAGCTGATCGACTCGCTGGGGCGCCTGCCCGGCATCGGCCCCAAGTCGGCGCAGCGCATCGCCTTCTACCTGCTCGACGCCGACCGAGAGGAGGCCACGCGCCTCAGCCGGGCGATCATCGAGGTGAAGGACAAGGTCCGGTTCTGCGACCGTTGCTTCAACGTGTCGGAGGGCGAGCTGTGTACCGTGTGCGACGACGACCGCCGCGACGGCAGCGTCCTGTGCGTCGTCGAGGAGCCCAAGGACGTGGTGGCGGTGGAGCGCACCGGCACCTACGAGGGGCGCTACCACGTGCTCGGTGGAGCGATCGACCACCTGCGGGGCATCGGGCCCGACCGGCTCAAAGTGCGCGAGCTGGTCGAGCGCATCGGCGCCGAGAACGTCACCGAGGTGATCCTGTGCACCAACCCCAACCTGGAGGGTGAGGCGACCGCGCTGTACCTCAGCCGCCTGCTCGACCTGCCCGGCCTGGAGGTGAGCCGCATCGCCAGCGGCCTGCCGGTGGGCGGCGATTTGGAGTATGCCGACGAGCTGACATTGGGCCGTGCGCTCGAGGGCCGCACCCACGTGGGAGGGTCGCCGGCCGTCCCTGCGCCGGCGGAGGCTGACGCCACACCGGCCGGATAACCGGAAGGGGCAGGCCGCCTGAACAGCGGTCGGGCAGACCTCGCCTCGCCTCGCCTCGCCTCGCCTCGCCTCGCCTCGCCTCGCCTCGCCTCGCCTCGCCTCGCCTCGGCCACGGGTATTTACCCCAAAAACGACCGAGGAGCCACACCGAGGCCCCGATGGCCTCCGGCATGGCTCCTCAGCTGGTGCAGCGTGGCTGGCCCCTTGGATCAGACGGTGCGCACGATCAGCGCGTCGCCCTGGCCGCCGCCGCCGCACAACGCCGCTGCGCCGGTGCCGCCGCCGCGGCGGGCCAGCTCGTTGAGCAGGGTCAACACGATGCGGGTGCCGGACACGCCGACCGGGTGGCCGATGGCGATGGCGCCACCGTTGACGTTGACGATGTCGTCGGAGATGCCCAGGTCCTTCATCGACTGGACGCCGACGGCGGCGAAGGCCTCGTTCAGCTCGAACAGGTCGATGTCGTCCACGGTCAGGTCGACCTTGGCCATGGCGGCCTTGATCGCCTGCGCCGGCTGGGAGATCAGCGAGGCGTCGGGACCGGCCACCTGACCGATCGCCACGATCTCGCCCAAGGGCTTCAGGCCCAGTTCTTCGGCCTTGGCAGCCGAGCAGACGATGACGGCGGCGCCGCCGTCGGAGATCTGCGAGGCGTTGCCGGCGGTGATGTTGCCGTCCTTGGCGAAGGCGGGACGCAGCTTGCCGAGCGACTCGGCGGTCGTACCGGGGCGAACGCCCTCGTCGGCCTCCAACACGATCGGATCACCCTTGCGCTGGGGGATCTCCACCGAGATGATCTCGTTGTCGAACTTGCCGTCCTTCTGGGCTGCGGCGGCGCGCTCGTGGCTTTGTGCCGACAGCTCGTCCTGGACGTCGCGGTTGAGGCCCGCCTTGCCGGCGTACTGCTCGGTGGACGCGCCCATCGCCAGCTCGTCGATGGCACAGAACAGCGAGTCGTGCATCATCGAGTCGACGACGGTCTTGTCGCCCATGCGCATGCCCGACCGGGCGTCGCGCAGCAGGTAGGGGGCGTTGGTCATCGACTCCATGCCGCCGGCGACGATGATCTCGGCCTCGCCCGCCTGGATGAGCAGGTCGGCCAGCATGATCGTGTTGATGCCCGAGAGGCAGACCTTGTTGATCGTGGTGGCGGGCACGTCGAGGGGGATACCGGCCTCAACTGCGGCCTGGCGGGCGGTGATCTGCCCGGCGCCGGCCTGCAGCACCTGGCCCATCAGGACGTAGTCGACCTGGTCGGCCGAGATGCCGGTGCGCTCGAGGGCGCCGGCGATCGCCTTGCCCCCCAGCTGGGCGCCGGAGAAGCCGGCGAGCGAGCCGGAGAACTTGCCGAACGGAGTGCGTGCTCCGCCGAGAATGACTGAACCTGCCATGAAGGATCTCCCTGGGTGTGTGCGATGTCGGGCGCGACGCGCTCGCCGTTTGGTTTTGATCACGCTACCTGTCGGTAACTCCTTGGGTCATTCCGGCCCGTCCCACTCGATCGGGCGGTCACCGCCGACGAGACCACCCGGATGGGTGCCGAGCCGGACGCCGAGGTGGGTCGGCTCAGCCCATCGTCAGGGCCAACTTGCCGAACACCGAGCCCTCGTGCAGCCGGGCGAAGGCATCGGCGGCGTCGCCCAACGGGTAGGACGCGTCGACGAGAGGTCGCACACCGGTGACGTCGAGAAACGACAGCAGCCGTTGCAGCTCGTCCCGGGTACCCATCGTGGAGCCGATCACCGAGAGCTGAAGGAAGAAGATGCGGGTGAGCTCGGTGGGGGAGGGATCACCGCTGGTCGCTCCGCACACGACGAGCGTGCCGCCGGGTCGCAGGGAACGGATCGAGTGCCCCCAGGTGGCGGCACCGACGGTCTCCATCACCGCATCGACCTTGTCGGGCAGGCGCTCGCCGGAAGCGAAATGGGCATCCGCGCCGAGCTGCTCGACCGCCTGGGCACCCTTGACCTCGTCTCGGGAGGTCACCCACATGCGCAGGCCCATTGCGGAGCCGAGAGCAACCAAAGCAGTGGCAACACCGCCGCCGGCGCCCTGCACCAACACCGTGCTTCCAGGTGGCAGAGCGTTGCCGGGAGCGATGCCGCTGCGGGTGGTCAGCATGCGGTAGGCGGTCAACCACGCAGTGGGCAGGCAGGCGGCCTGCTCAAAGCTGAGCGAGGCGGGCTTGGGAACCAGGTTGCGCTTGGGCACGGCCACTCGCTCGGCGAAGGTGCCCGGGTACCGCTCGGACAGAATCGACCGCTTGGGGTCGAAGGTCTCGTCACCGCGCCAGTCGGGGTCGCCGACCAGGGCGTGCACCACCACCTCGTTGCCGTCGGCGTCGATGCCGGCGCCGTCGCAGCCCAGGATCATCGGCAGCGCCTTCTCGGCCAGGCCCACCCCCTGCAGCGACCACAGGTCGTGGTGGTTGAGCGTTGCCGCCCGCAGCTGGACCGTGGTCCACCCCTCGGGCACCTCAGGCTCGGGACGCTCGCCCACCTCCAGCCCGGAGAGCGGATCCTCGGAGGACTGCGAAACGGCGGCAACAGCAAGCATTTTGGCTCCCTAGATCATGAGTGCCCTAAGACCGGCCCCGCCCCAAACAAACTCAGCGACCGGTCTGGATGTACTCCGTGATCGACTCGTTCTCATCGGCGAGGCGCGCCTTCTCCTCTTCCAGCTGATCGAGGCGCGACTTCACCACGTCGCCGATCGAGACGATGCCCACCATCCGACCCTCGCTGGCGACGATGAGGTGACGGATGCGGTTGACGGTCATCTGCTGAGCCAGCTCGGCCAGCTGGTCGGTCATCGAGCACGTGCGCACGTTGGTGCTCATCACCTCGGACACGACCTGCTCGAGCGCGGGTGTCGACCCCTCGCCGAGTAGTCGGACGATGTCCCGCTCGGAGATGATGCCGTCGACGTGGGAGCCGTCGCTCGACACCACCAACGCCCCGATGTTCTGTTCTCGGAGCGCAACGACCACATCGGCCACGGTGCTGTCCGGCCGGATGGTGGCTACCGGGCCCGACTCCCCCGAGCCCAGCGACTTTCCCCTCAGTACGTCTTCGACGTTCATGGTTCCCCCTGTCGACGCCAATCTAGCCCCGGCCCTATGGCCCTGCATGACACATCGGCGGGGTCCGATGAGAGCCCGTTCGCCCGCTTGCCGAAAGCGGGCATGGCGGTTCGTGAAATTCCCCGGCCGGTCGATAACCTCCACGGATGCAGGAGATTCTCGACGCCATCCAGTCCGACGCCTCGCCCGAGGACTTCGCCAACCTCGCCATCCCCGAGAGCTACCGGGCCGCCCACGTGCTGCGCTCCGAGCAGACGATGTGGGACGGCTACGAGTCGGCCGACAAGGATCCGCACAAGAGCCTCCACGTCGACGAGGTGGCCACGCCCGAGATCGCGCCCGATGAGGTGTACCTGGCGGTCATGGCCAGCTCGATCAACTTCAACACGGTGTGGACGTCGATCTTCGAGCCGCTGCCCACCTTCGCGTTCCTCGACCGCCTGGGCAAGGAGTCGGTGTGGGGTAAGCGCCACGCCCTCGACTACCACGTGGTGGGCTCCGACGCCTCCGGCGTGATCGTCAAGGTGGGCTCGGCGGTGCGCAACTGGAAGCCCGGCGACCGGGTGACCGTTCACTGCAACTACCTGGATGACCAGGACCCGTCGGCCCACAACGACTCGATGCTGGCCGCCAACCAGCGCATCTGGGGCTTCGAGACAAACTTCGGTGGCCTGGCCGACCTGTCGGTGGTGAAGGCCAACCAGCTGATGCCCAAGCCTGCCCACCTCAGCTGGGAGGAGGCGGCGGTCAACGCGCTGTGCTCCTCGACCTCGTACCGCATGTTGGTCGGCGACAACGCCGCCAACATGAAGCAGGGCGACAACGTGTTCATCTGGGGCGCCACCGGCGGTATCGGCGCCTACGCCACCCAGTTGGTGCTCAACGGCGGCGGCACGCCGGTGGGCGTGGTCTCCTCGCCCGAGCGGGCGGAATTGCTCAACGCGATGGGCTGCGAGTTCGTCGTCGACCGCAAGGCCGAGGGCTACCAGTTCTGGTCGGACGAGAACACCCAGGACGAGAGCGAGTGGCGCCGTCTGGGCAAGCAGGTGCGAGGGATGATCGGCGACGACCCCGACATCGTGTTCGAGCACCCGGGCCGTTCGACGATGGGCGCCTCGGTGTTCATCACCAAGCGCGGCGGCAAGATCGTCACCTGTGCTGCGACCAGCGGCTACATGATCGAGTACGACAACCGCCACCTGTGGATGAAGTTGAAGAGCATCATCTCGTCGCACTTCGCCAACTACCAGGAGGCGTGGGAGATGAACCGGTTGATCGACCAGGGCGCCATCGTCCCGGTGATGTCCGACGTCTACGACCTCACACACGTGGGCGACGCCGCGCTGAAGGTGCACCGCAACGAGGCCGAAGGCAAGCTTGGTGTGCTGTGCCTGTCGCCCGAGGAGGGCATGGGTATCACCGACCAGGCGAAGCGCGAGGTCGTGGGCGAGGACCGCATCAACCTGTTCCGACGGATGGCCGGCACCAAGGCCTGACCATCCCCGGCAGCATCGATCGCCGCAGCTCCATCGACGGTCTCGGCTCTGCCACCATTTCCAGCGTGGACTGCCCAGCGGCGTCGACGACTGGTACCGCCATCACCGAGAGGATCCGAACATGTTGCTGACCGAGATCGATCACGTGGCCATCGCCGTGCGCGACCTGGACGCCGCCGTGGCGTACTACGCCGAGGCCTTCGGGGCCGAGGTGGCCCACCGCGAGATCGTCGAGTCCGACGGCGTCGAGGAGGCGCTGGTGAAGGTAGCCGACAGCTACATCCAGCTGACCGCCGCCACCCGGCCCGACTCGCCGATCGCCAAGTCGATCGAAAAGCGCGGCGAGGGGCTGCACCACATCGGCTACCGGGTGGACAACTGCGCCGAGGCGCTGGCCTCGATGGTGGCCGCCGGCGCCACGCCGATCGACAAAGAGCCCCGCCCGGGATCCCGTGGCACGACGGTGGCCTTCATCCACCCGAAGGGCAGCTTCGGCACCCTCATCGAGCTCGTCCAGGAGTAGTACGGAAAAGCGAAAGCCCCGGAGCCGAGGTTTCGGCTCCGGGGCTTTCATCGTTTTTCAACCAGAGGGGGTTGGCCCTCAGTTGGCGGCGGCGTCGAACTCGGCGGCGCGGCGGCGCCGTTCGTTCTTGCGGCGCTTCCAGAAGGACTGCTTCCAGTGCTTGGTGCGCTTCGGCGGTGCCGGAACGGCGTTGGAAGTCGGAACCTCGTGATCCTCTCGGTAGCCGTGAGTGGCATGCGGCCGGTCGAGCACAACCTCGTCCACGTCGCCCTCCACCGAGGCGACGTGGAGGTCCTGGCGGACCTTCTGCCGCAACCGTCGGTGCTCCCGCTTGCGGTCCTCTCGGGGCTCGGGAACGACTGAGGTCTGAGACTTCTGATGCCGTTTGGACATCCGCTTCCTCCTCGTGTGACGCACCGGGACGATGCCCGGCGGGGAATCCGAACGCCTTGTTCGGATACCGAACTGCGAGGTGAAGGCTCGCCCCCCGGAGCCCATCTGGGTGGAAGCCGGAGGGTTCGCCGGGACCCCCTCAGTCCTGGCACTGCCCACCATAGGCCGCGCGCTCAACCGGTGCGTCGCGCTTCGCATCGGAGCCCTGACGGCGGTGGTCAGACCCGCTGCGCCGTGGCTCCGTCGGGCCGGTGAAAGCTGATCGACCGTCAGATACTGGCCGTTGACACCGTCTCACCGGCGGGTCATGGTGATCGGTAACGAAACCAAGGGGAGCAATTCACCGGACCGGTCAGCCGGTCCTCGTACGTCATCAAGGGGGGCTCGACGCTTGCTCTGATGGCCATGAAATCGGGATCGAATCCACGTCCATACCGTGAGCTGGATGAGCCGATCTTGAGATGCTGGTACCTACCAACGCCTTGAGACGGCCACCGGGCTCTCCCACCCGAAGGACGCTGGGTTCGGTCCCGGTTTCGCGTGTGCGTTGTGGCGCCCACCGAGAGCACTTCGCCGGCTTGTGCCCACGGGGAGCGGGGTTGACTCAGCCGCGCCGCGTTGAGCCTGGGCGGACATCGCGGTACAACACGACCTCCTGACGCAACGGCACCAGGTCGCGGCGCTGGGCCCGCAGGTGACCCTCGGCCTCCTGCCTCAGGGCCTCGATCTTACGGAGGGACTCCTGGCGCTGGGTTTCGAGCTCGGCCCGGGCGTTGGCCAGATCGTTCTCCAGCTGCAGCACGCGCTGCACGCCGAGGAGGTTGAGCCCCTCGTTGGTCAGCTCCTGAATGCGCAGCAGCTGATCGATGTCGGATCGGCTGTAGCGGCGGCTGCCCCCTCCGGTGCGGGCAGGGGCCACCAGGCCCTTGCGCTCGTAGATACGCAACGTCTGGGGATGAACCCCGGCCAGCTCGGCGGCCACCGAGATGACGTAGACGGCTCGGTTCTGATCGTGCATGGCTCGGTCACCTCCTCAGGTGGCTACTCGGATGCGGAATGTGGGTGGTTGAGCGTTGCGCCGACATTCCGGCGCCACGGGTCAGGAACCGTTCGTCTCGCTGTTGCGGGTGGACTTGAGCGTTGCATCGAGTTGTTCGAGCAGGTCTCGCTGCTCGGCGGTGAGGTCGGTGGGTGTCTCGACCTCGACGGTCACCAGCAGGTCACCGGTGGACTTGGTGGTTTCGATGCCCCGTCCCTTCACCCGGAAGGTCTTGTTGGTGGGGGTACCTTCCGGGATGCGAAGGGTGACGTTGGTGCCATCCAACGTCGACACGCGCAGCTTGGAACCCAGCGCGGCGTCGGTGATTGAGATTGGCTCGACGAGGCGCAGGTTGAGCCCGTCCCGGGTGAAGCGTGGGTGTGATGCGACGTGGACCCGGACCATCAGGTCGCCAGGGCGGCCTCCCGGGCTCGGCTCGCCCTTGCCGGCGACGCGGATCGTGTCGCCGTCGCTCACGCCGCTGGGGATCCGAATGCGCACCTCCTGCGGCTTGCGTACCCTGCCGATGCCCCGACACGTGGTGCATGGGGTGTCGATCAGACTGCCGCTGCCGTTACAGGAGGCGCAGGGCCGGCTGAACCCGAAAAGACCTTGGTTTTCCTGGGTGACGCCGGTGCCTGCGCAATCGGGACACACCCGTGGCTGGGTGCCTTTGGCCGCGCCGCTGCCGGCGCAATCCGGGCACGGCGCCTCGTTGCTCAGCTGCACGCCGGTGGTCAGGCCGTGGGCGGCATCCTCGAAGCTGAGGTAGACGTCGGTGACCAGGTCGGCGCCCTTGGTCGGCTGGCGGCGGCGTCCACTGCCACCGCCTCCGCCGCCACGGTTGAACAACCCACCCAGCAGGTCGCCGAGGTCGCCCACGTCGCCGCTGTCGAAGCGCATGCCGCCAGGACCGAAACCGCCACCGCCGCCACCGGGGAACCCATCGGGTCCGGCCCCGGAGGCGGCCAGCTTTCTGACCTCGTCGTATTCGGCTCGCTTGGATTCGTTGCCGATCACGTCATAGGCGGCAGAGATCTTCTTGAAGCGCTCTTCAGCCTTGAGATCGCCCGGGTTGGCGTCGGGATGGCTCTTCCGGGCGAGCTTGCGGTAGGCGGAGGTGATCTCCTTCGCCGTCGCTGTTGACGAGACGCCCAGCGCCTCGTAGTAGTCCTTTTCAAACCATTCACGTTGTGGGGCCACGGGGCACCTCCTTCAGCGCTTGGTGTGGCGAGGGCGCTCGTCGTCGCCGACGAGTCGTGGGTCTTGAGTACGGATCAGGAACGCACCTTCACCATGGCGGGCCGAAGCAGGCGATCACGCCATTGGTACCCGGCGCGCATGACGGCGCTCACCGTGTGCTCGCCGTCGCCGTCGCCCTCTTCGGACATCACCGCCTCGTGCAGGTTCGGGTCGAAGAGCACCTCGGTGTCGTCGACCTTGGTCAGGCCCTGACGTTCGAGCGTCGACAACAACTTGTTGGCGATCGGCGCCACATCGTCGGCACCGTGTGCCGCCGCCAGGTCGCAGTCGTCGAGGATCTCCAGCAGCGACTGCACGAGGTCCTCGGCCGCCCGGTTCTGTTGTTCGGCCCGTTGGGCTTCGACCCGGCGCTTGTAGTTCTCAAAGTCGGCCTGGACCCGCTGGGCCACCCCGCGCATGTCGTCGCGCTCGGTGGAGATCGCCTCGACCAGCTGGGCGCACTCGTCCAACTGCTCTTCGGCGGTCTCCCCCGTGAAGGTCGCCGACGTCGACGGGGAACCGGACCCCGAGCCTGCGTCCGACTCGGTCCCGGCGCCGTTGGCCTCGGCGTCATTTGAGGCCGGGTTGTCGGCCACCGGGCCGTCGCTGGGTGCCTGTTCGGCTGCTTCGTCGCGGTCGTTCACGAGTCGTCCTCGTCCTCGACGATCTCGGCGTCGACGACCTCCTCGTCGTCGCCCGACGCCTCGCCGGCGTCGCCGCCAGCTTCACCGGCCTGCGCCGCCGACTCGTAGATCTGCTGGCCGAAGCGCTGGCTGGCTGCCGTGAGGGCCTCCGTCGTCTGCTTCATCTTCTCGATGTCGTCGCCGGTCAGGGCCTCCTTCACGGCGGCCAACGAGTCCTCGACGTCCTTGCGGTCCGAGTCGGAGAGCTTCTCGCCGTGCTCACGCACCAGCTTCTCGGTCTGGTAGACGAGGGTGTCGGCCGTGTTGCGGATCTCGGCCTCCTCCTTGCGCCGCTTGTCCTCCTCGGCGTGGCTCTCGGCATCGCGCATCATCTGGTCGATCTCGTCCTTGCTCAGCGAGGACTGACCGGTGATCGTGATCGACTGCTCCTTGCTGGTGGCCCGGTCCTTTGCCGACACGTTGACGATGCCGTTGGCGTCGATGTCGAACGTGACCTCGACCTGGGGCACCCCGCGTGGGGCCGGGGGCAGGTCGACCAGCTGGAACTTGCCGAGCGTCTTGTTGTAGCTCGACATCTCCCGCTCGCCCTGCAGCACGTGGATTTCCACGGACGGCTGGTTGTCCTCGGCGGTGGTGAACACCTCGGTGCGACGGGTGGGGATCGTCGTGTTGCGCTCGATCAGCTTGGTCATGACGCCGCCCTTGGTCTCGATGCCGAGGGACAGCGGTGTGACGTCGAGCAGCAGCACGTCCTTGACGTCGCCCTTGAGTACGCCGGCTTGAATGGCGGCGCCCATCGCCACCACCTCGTCGGGGTTGACGCCCTTGTGGGCATCCTTGCCCAGCAGGTCGTGCACCATGTCGGCGACGGCGGGCATACGGGTGGAACCGCCGACCAGGATGATGTGCTCGATGTCGTTCTTCGACATGCCGGCGTCGGTGATCGCCCGTTCAAAGGGCACCTTGCAGCGCTGCAACAGGTCGGAGGTCAGCTCCTGGAACTTGGCGCGGGTGAGGCTTTCGTCCAGGTGCAGGGGGCCGGCATCGCTGGCGGTGATGAACGGCAGGTTGATCTGGGTCTGCTGCACCTGGGACAGCTCGATCTTGGCCTTCTCAGCCGCCTCCTTGAGGCGCTGCATGGCCATGTTGTCCTTGCTCAGGTCGACACCGTGAGCGCCCTTGAACGTGGCGACCAGCCAATCGATGACCGCATCGTCCCAGTCGTCGCCGCCCAGCGAGGTGTCGCCGTTGGTGGCCTTCACCTCAAACACCCCGTCGCCGATCTCGAGGATCGACACGTCGAACGTGCCGCCGCCAAGGTCGAACACCAGAACTGTCTGCTCTTCGCCGCCCTTGTCCAGGCCGTAGGCGAGCGCAGCTGCGGTGGGCTCGTTGATGATGCGGAGCACCTCAAGCCCGGCGACCGCGCCGGCCTCCTTGGTGGCGGTGCGCTGGGCATCGTCGAAGTACGCCGGCACGGTGATCACGGCCTGGTTGACCGTGTCGCCCAGGTAGCTCTCGGCGTCCCGCTTCAGCTTCATCAGGGTGCGAGCGGAGATCTCCTGGGAGTTGTAGGCCTTGCCGTCGATGTCGACCGACCAGTTGGTGCCCATGTGGCGCTTGACCGAGCGGATGGTGCGATCGGGGTTGGTGATCGCCTGGCGCTTGGCAACCTCGCCCATCAGCACTTCGCCGTCCTTGGCGAAGGCGACGACCGAGGGCGTCGTGCGCGAGCCCTCGGCATTGGGGATGACGATGGGTTCGCCAGCCTCCAGCACGCTGACGACCGAGTTGGTGGTTCCGAGATCGATTCCGACGGCCTTGGGCATGCCGAGACTCCTTCTTTCGTGTGACTGTGTTTCTTGGTGTTGGTTTGCTGACGTAGTTCGTGTTGTCGCGGCCCGCAGCGGCTGTTTGCTCGCCTGTGGGGCGCTCGTCATGGTGCACCTGAGCGACGAATTGTAGCGCTGGCAACCTCATGACAACGAGCGCCACAATAAAACCTGAGTGCTTCGTTATCAAGTCGGGTGGGTGGAATGCGAGGGTGTCGTTGGTCACCGGGTTGCCGGTGGGGCGTCGTGCATGGTGCCCGGGCACCCCAGGTGACGTCGGATCGTCGTTGCGGGCGCCCACCTGTCAGCATGTGGCCCATGGAATTGGTCTTGCTCCGCCACGGACAAAGCGAATGGAACCTGAAGAACATCTTCACCGGATGGGTGGACGTCGATCTCACCGACGTGGGGATGATCGAGGCGATTGAGTCCGGTGGGCTGATGGCCGAGGCCGGGGTGATCCCCGACGTCGTGCACACCTCGCTGCAAAAGCGCGCCATCCGAACCGCCGAGGAATCGCTGCGGGCGATGGACCGCCAGTGGATCCCGGTGCGGCGCAGCTGGCGCCTCAACGAGCGCCATTACGGGGCGTTGCAAGGTAGAGACAAGGCCCAGGTGCGCAGCGAAGTGTCTGCCGAGCAGTTCCAGGAGTGGCGCCGCAGCTTTGACGTGCCGCCGCCCGAGGTTGACTACGACTCCGAGTACCACCCGGTGAACGACCCCCGGTATGCCGACGTGGTCAGCGAGCTGCTCCCCGGTGCGGAGAGCCTGTCGATGGTGCTGCAGCGCGTTCTGCCCTACTGGTTCGACCACATCTGTGCCGATCTGCGCGCCGACCGCACCGTGCTCGTGGCCGCCCACGGCAACTCGTTGCGGGCCCTGGTCAAGCACCTCGAGGGCATCAGCGACGCCGACATCGCCGAGTTGAACATCCCCACTGGCGTGCCCCTGCGCTACGAGCTGGGTGGCGACTTTCGGCCCCGCACCACGATGGCGCTCGAGGATCGTTACCTGGGCGATCCCGAGCAGATCGCAGCTGCCGCCGAAGCGGTGGCCAAGCAGGGCCAGTAACCTCACCGGGTATCGGTTCGGTCGAGGCGTCGTTGCCGTCGGCGAGCCGGCCGAGCACGTAACCGCCACGTGGTGCCCGAGACGGTGGTGCCCGAGACGGTGGTGCCCGAGACGGTGGTGCCCGAGACGGTGGTGCCCGAGACGGTGGTGCCCGAGACATAGCCTCGGAGGCGATGTCGACGACGACCACGGCGATTGCTGCGCTGAACCGGGCGGTGTATTACCTGGACCGCGGGTTCGAGCCGGCGGCCAAGGCCAAGGCGTTCACCCGTGCCGCCGAGGTGGCGGCCGGCATGGACGACGACGACCTGGAGCGACGGGCTGAGGCGGGCACCCTCACCGACCTGGACGGCATCGGTCCGTCGACCGCATCGGTCATCGCCGACGCTGTGCTCGACCGGCCGCCGGCCTACCTGACCAAGCTGGAGCAGCGAACCCGCCTGCGGGTGAGCGCCGGGGCCACGGTGTTCGAAGCCTGCCGCAGCGACCTGCACAGCCACTCCACCTGGTCTGACGGCGGGGCACCGATCCGGACGATGGCGATGACCGCCCGGGCGCTCGGTCGCACCCACTTGGCGCTCACCGACCATTCACCCCGCCTGACGATCGCCCACGGGCTGACGCCCGAGCGCCTCGCCGAGCAGCTGATCGAGGTGGCCGCCCTCAACGAGGAGTTGGCGCCGTTTCGGATCCTGACCGGGTGCGAGGTCGACATCCTCGCCGACGGCACCCTCGACCTGCCCGACGACGTCCTGGCCGGGCTCGACCTGGTGGTCGCCTCGGCCCACTCCAAGCTGTCGATGCCCGAGCGTCCGATGACCGAGCGCCTGGTGAGGGCCGTCGCCAACCCCCACGTCGACGTGCTGGGCCACTGCACCGGACGCAAGCTGGTCGGCCGGGGTCGGCCCCCGAGCACGTTCGACGCCGAGCTGGTGTTTGCCGCCTGCGCTCAGTTCGGGACAGCGGTCGAGGTCAACTGCCGACCCGAACGACAGGATCCACCGGACGAGTTGCTGGACCTGGCGCTCGAGTGGGGCTGTTTCGTCTCGGTTGACTCCGACGCCCACGCTCCCGGCCAGCTTGAGTGGGTGGCCCACGGCTACGAGCGGCTGGGGGAGCGCGGGGTCGATCCCGATCGCATCCTCACCACCTGGGATCTCGACACGTTGCTCGACTGGTGCGCCGCTACCGGGTGATCGATCCCGACCGTGGCCCAAAGGTGCGGATAATCTCCGATGATGATGAAGAAGGCCTTTGCGCGGCTATTTCCCTGGCTCTCCCGTTTGAACTTCGTTGGAGATGTGCCGAAGGAATCGATCGTCCTGGTGGCCGGGCCGCACACGAGCAACTGGGACTTCTTGTTCATGCTCTCCTATGCCTGGGCGAAGGACGTCCCGCTCAGCTGGCTGGGCAAGGAGGAACTGTTCAAGGGGCCGATGGGGCCGATCATGCGGTGGACTGGTGGCATCGCCGTGGACCGATCCCATCCTGGTGGGCTGGTGGAGCAGATGGCCGAGCGGTTTCGGGATGGCCCCCGCATGGGTCTGGTGATCACCCCCGAAGGCACTCGCGGCAAGCGGGAGTACTGGAAGTCGGGCTTCTATCGCATCGCTCGCGCCGCCGACGTGCCGGTGGTGCTGGGCTACATCGACTGGCCCAACCGCACCGGTGGCTTCGGACCTTCGTTCAAGCTGACCGGCGACGTGACCGCTGATATGGACCGCCTTCGCGACCTGTACGACAACGTCACCGGCATTCGGCCCGAGAATCAGACCTCGCCCCGGCTGAGCGAAGAGGACGCAAAGCTCGGCTCCGGCGAACCGGGTGAGTCCGCCGCCGGCTGAGCATCAGGTGGTGGGTGCCTCCGGAACGAGCTCGAACAGCTCGGCCGGTGCGCCTCGGTTGTTGCGCCGCAGCCGGGTTTAGGGAGTGGGCGCCTCCGGAAAGAGCTCGAACAGCTCGGCCGGTGCGCCTCGGTTGTTGCGCCGCAGCCGGGTTTAGGGAGTGGGCGCCTCCGGAAAGAGCTCGAACAGCTCGGCCGGTGCGGCGATGTCGACCTGGTCGTAGGTGCAGGAGCGGGGGGTGCGGTCGCTGCGCCAACGCTGGAAGCGGGCGGGGTGGCGAAAGCGGCCCTTGGTGAGCTGTTCGACCACCACTTCGGCCACCAGCTCGGGCCGCAGCGGCACCCAGCTGTGGTCGCGCTTGGCCGACCAACGGTTGGGGGCACCGGGCATGCGCACGCCGCCATCGGCGTGTTGCTCGGGGTCGGCCCACCCGGTCCAGGGGTGGGGCTCGCCCTCGCCCAGCCGGTAGGGCGCGAGCAGCTCGGCCAGCTCGGGACGCTGGGCCGCTTTGAACGCCGAGGCCACCCCGACATGTTGCAGCGACGCTGCTCGATCGCCCTCGGGCCGGTCGTACAACCCGAGCATCATCGAGCCGACGCCGTCGCCGGACTTGTGGGGGCGGTAGCCGGCGACGACGACGTCGATGCTGTGTCGGTGCTTCACCTTGGTGAGGCTGCGCTTGTCCTCCTCGTAGACGCCGTCCGAGCGCTTGGCCATCACCCCGTCGAACCCGGCGCCCTCGAAGCGCCGAAACCAGTCCTGGGCGACCTCCGGGTCGTCGGTGACCGGCGACAGATGAACCGGAGGGATGACATCGGCCAACAGCGACACGAGCGCACCGCGCCGTTCGATGAAGGCCATTGGGCGAAGGTCAACCTCGTCGAGCGCCAGCAGGTCGAAGACGACCAGCGAGGCGGGTGTCTCGACCGACAGCCGCTCGATCCGACTCTCCGCCGGGTGAATGCGCTGGCCGAGCAGGTCGAAGTCGAGCCCGTCGGGCGTGACGACGACCACCTCGCAGTCGACGACGCAGCGGCGTGGAAGCTGGGCGCGGATCGGGTCGATCAGCTCGGGGAAGTAACGGGTGAGCGACTTCTGGCCTCGGGAGCTGAGCTCCACCTCGTCGCCGTCGCGAAAGACCACGCAGCGGTAGCCGTCCCACTTCGGCTCGTACAGCAGCCCATCGGCCTCGGGCACCGTCGTCGTCGCCCTGGCCAACATCGGCTTGATCGGCGGCATCACCGGCAACTGCATCTGGGACTCCCCTCGGCAACTGGTTCGAGAAAATCGTACTGGGGAGCGCAGAGCGCGCTCTGACGCACGTCTGGACTCCCGGGTTCGGGTCGGCGCACGCAGCGGGAGCCCAGAGCGCGCCCTGGCGTACATCCGGACTCCCGAGTTGGCCTGCGAGGGTGGCCGCTCATTGGTGCGGCTGTCCGGCGCACCCTAACTTTGGCGCTCTTATGGAGAACAGCATGTCCGCTCGCATCGATGATCTGCACCGGCGGCGCCAGGAATCCCTCAACGCCGGTTCGGAGCGCCTCGTCGAACGCCAGCGATCCGGCGGCAAGATGCTGGCCCGCGAGCGTCTCGAGTACCTGCTCGACGAAGGCTCGTTCAACGAGCTCGATCAGCTGGCCCGAAGCCGCTCCTCCTCGCTGAAGGACGACTACCGCCCCTACGGCGACGGGGTGATCACCGGCTGGGGCACCGTCGATGGTCGCAAAGTGTTCGTGTTCAGTCAGGACTTCACCGTGTTCGGTGGCGCCCTCGGCGAGGTGTTCGCCGAGAAGATCCACAAGGTGATGGACCTGGCGCTCAAGGCCGGGGCCCCCTTGGTCGGCCTCAACGACGGCGCCGGCGCCCGCATCCAGGAGGGCGTGGTCAGCCTGGCCAGCTACGGCGGCATCTTCCACCGCAACGTCCGGGCCTCCGGCGTCACCCCGCAGATCTCGGTGATCATGGGCCCGTGCGCCGGCGGAGCGGTGTACAGCCCGGCGATGACCGACTTCATCTTCATGGTCGACGAGACCTCGCACATGTTCATCACCGGTCCCGACGTGGTGAAGACCGTGACCGGCGAGACGGTGACGCTCGAGGAGCTCGGCGGCGCGGGCGCCCACTCGTCCAAGTCGGGCGTCGCCCAGTTCGCCGGACCCGACGAGAAGTCGGTGCTCGACGACGTGAAGTTCCTGTTGAGTTTCCTCCCGGCCAACAACCTGGAGGAGCCGCCGTTCCTGCCCTCGGACGACCCGCCCGACCGGCTGGTGCCCGAGCTGCGCGACATGATCCCGCTCAACTCCAACATGCCTTATGACATGACCGAGGTCATTCGGGCGATCGCCGATGACGGCGAGTACTTCGAATATGCCCCGCGCTGGGCCGGCTCGATCACGTGTGGCTACGCCCGCATCGGTGGCCACTCGGTCGGCATCGTCGGCAACCAGCCGGCGATGTACGCCGGGGTGCTCGACATCGAGTCCTCCGAGAAGGCCGCCCGCTTCGTCCGCACCTGCGACGCGTTCAACGTGCCGCTGGTGACCTTCGTCGACGTACCCGGGTTTCTTCCCGGCGTCGACCAGGAGCACAACGGCATCATCCGCCACGGAGCCAAGCTGTTGTACGCCTACTGCGAGGCCACCGTGCCCCGCATCCAGGTGATCACCCGCAAGGCCTATGGCGGCGCCTACGTGGTGATGAACTCCAAGAGCATCGGTGCCGACCTGGCGTTTGCGTGGCCGTCGGCGGAGCTGGCGGTGATGGGCGCCCAGGGCGCGGTCGAGATCGTCAACCGTCGGGAGCTGGCGGCAGCCGAGGATCCGGTGGCCAAGCGGGCCGAGCTGGTGGCGGCCTACGAGGAGAACCACCTCAACCCGTGGGAGGCGGCCGACCGCGGCTACATCGACGACGTGATCGACCCGGCCGAGACCCGGCGCAAGCTGGTCGCCGGGCTGGAGATGCTGCGCTCCAAGCGCGAGGAGCTGCCCGCCCGCAAGCACGGTAACGTGCCGCTGTGAGACCCAGCCTTCAGCACGACGAATCCGCGGTTGGCGTGCGCACGATCACCCCGGCCCCTGCCGACGATGAGGTCGTGGCGATCGTCGCCGCCATCCAGGTGGCCTACCCCCGATCCGTCGGCGCCGACGAGCGGATCACAGCGCCCCGGTGGCGCTTCTCCGGTCGCTGGTGGACCAAGCCGGCGCCGCTGCGCCGACGTCGTCCCTGGGGTCTCTGAGCACTCAGGAGCCTTCGAGCGCGGATAGGTTGACCAGCGATGGAACTGACGACCGTCGCCCCCGACGAGGTGACCGTCCACGACGGCACCACCGTTCATCGCCATGTTGGCCTGGAGCCGGCGACCGCCTACCGATTCGACGGTCTGGACGCGACGACCCTGCCCCGACCCAAGGGCGAGCTGCTCGGTACGTTCGCCACGGTCAACGACGTGCACTTCGGCGAGACCGAGGCCGGGCTGATCGACGGGCAGGGCGAGGCGTTCTCGGTGCCGCCGGGGAGCACGCCGTACCCGACGCTGATGAACACCGATGCGGTGGCCGAGATCGCCGAGCTCGACCCGGTTGCAGTGCTGGTGAAGGGCGACCTGACCACCGACGGGTCCGCCGAGCAGCTCGCCGAGTTTGAGGCGACCTACCGGCCGACGTTCGGCGACCGGCTGCACTTCATCCGGGGCAACCACGAGAGCTACCACCACGTCGAGGTGGGGCCCAGCTACGAACGGGTTGAGCTGCCGGGCGCGCTGGCGATCATGTTGGATACCTCCCGCGATGGCCACCCCAACGGCGACCTGAGCGCCGAGCAACTCGAGCGGCTCGACGATGAGGCGGCCGACAGCGACGTGCCGGTGCTCGTGTTTGGCCATCACCAGATCTGGCTGCCCGACGAGGACCAGCGAACCGATCGATTTTTTGGCATCCTGCCCGACGCATCCGAGGCCCTGCAGGCGCTGATCGCCCGCCGCCTTAACGTGCGCGGCTATTTCGCCGGGCACACCCACCGCAACCGGCGCCGGGTTGTGGCGGCGTCGGGCGACGTGCCCTACGTCGAGGTCGCCAGCGTGAAGGATTTCCCGGGCGCCTGGGCCGAGTACCGCCTTCACGAGGGCACGCTGGTGCAGGTGCTCCGCCGGGTGTCCACCGCTCGGGCGCTCGAATGGACCGATCGCACCCGGGGCATGTTTGGCGGGGTCTATCCGATCTACTCCTTCGGAGAGCTCGGCGATCGCTGCTTCTCGATCGATCTGGGGCGCTGAATCTCCGCCGCCGAGCGCCGCCGCTGGCCCGAGCCCGACCCCGGCGACCCGCCGGCGGCCGGACCCCTGGTCGGCCTCAAGGTGCTCGAGCTGGCCACCGTGCTCGCCGGCCCGGGCGCCGGACGTTTGCTCGCCGACCTGGGTGCCGATGTTGTCAAGGTCGAGCACCCGGATCGCCCCGACCCCACCCGGGCGATGGGGTTCCCGGCACCGGACGGGGGACCGTCGCTGTTGTGGCGGATTACCGCCCGCAACAAGGTGCTGCGAACCGCCGACCTCAAGACCGACGGCGGCCTTGAGGCGGTGCTGGCGCTGGCCGCTGAGGCCGACGTGCTGATCGAGAATTTCCGCCCGGGCACACTCGAACGCCTGGGGTTGGCGCCGGACGTGCTGTGGGAGGCCAACCCCACGCTGGTGATCACCCGGGTGACCGGCTTCGGTCAGGACGGCCCCCATGCCGGACGACCCGGCTTCGCCACGATCGCCGAGGCGATGTCGGGCTTCGCCGACATCAACGGCAGCCCGGATGGCCCTCCGGTGTTGCCGCCGATCGCGCTGACCGACGAACTGACAGCGGTGGTGGCCGCCTACGCCACGATGGCCGCCGTGCACGCCGGGGTGGGCCAGGTGGTCGACGTCAGCCTGCTCGACAGCCTGTTCTCGTTCATGGGGCATAACTGGGCGGCCTATGCAGCCGACGGCACCCTGCAGCCCCGCATGGGCTCGGAGCTGCCCTACTCGGTGCCCCGCAACGCCTATGAGACTGCCGACGGGCGCTGGGTGGCGCTGTCCGCTTCCGCCGACACGGTGGCCGCACGCGTCGCCACCATGGTGGGGCTGGGCGACGACGAACGGCTGAGGTCCTTCGCCGGGCGGGTGGCGCACCGCGCCGAGCTGGACGCTGCCGTGGCGGCCTTCATCGCCGAGCGCACGCTCGACGAGGTGCTGACAGCGTTCGATGCGGCCGACGCTGCGGTGGCGCCGATCTACTCGATGGCCGACGTGGCCGAGGACCCCCACTTCGTCGAGCGGGACGCGACCGTCACCGTCGACGGCATCGCTATGCCGGGGCTACTCGCCCGGTTCTCGGAGACCCCGGGCAGGATCCGCTGGGCGGGCCGGGACGAGCGGGGTCGACCGGCCGGGTAGGGGATCGGCCGGTCTCGAGCCAGGCCCTTGACGCAACCCCTCATGCGTTCTATAACTAACGCGACCCTCTTTAAGAAGTAGGGAGCCAAACATGACTCGACTTCAGCAGCTCCACGACGGGTACGGGCAGAGCCCATGGCTGGACAACCTCACGCGGGATTACCTGCGCGATGGCACCCTCGCTCGCATGGTGAGCGAGGGGATTCGCGGTGTGACCGCCAACCCGACCATCTTCGCCAAGGCGATCGAGGGCTCGAATGCCTACGACGCTCAGTTCGCCGATCTGCTCCGTGCCGGCCGTGAGCTGATCGACGCCTATTGGGATGTCGTCGTCGACGATGTCGTCGACGCGCTCGGCGTGTTGCGACCGGTCTACGACGCCAGCGGGGGTGGCGACGGGTTCGTCTCGATCGAGGTCGCCCCCGAGTTGGCCCACGACGTCGACGGGACGATCCGGGCGGCACAGGATCTGCATGAGCGGATCGACCGACCGAACCTGCTCGTCAAGATCCCTGCGACGGTCGAGGGCGTCGATGCCATCGCGGCGATGATCGCCGGGGCTCGCAGCATCAACGTCACCCTCATCTTCTCGATCGACCGTTACGCGGAGGTGATCGAGGCGTACCTCTCGGGTCTGGAGGCGGCCGCCGGACGAGGTGGCGACCTCTCGTCGGTTCACTCGGTTGCCTCGTTCTTCGTCAGCAGGGTCGATGTCGAGGTTGATCGACGCTTGGAGGCGATCGGGGGCGACGAGGCGTTGGCGCTGCGTGGCCGGGCGGCGGTGGCCCAGGCGCAGGTCGCCTACCGGCTCTTTCGGGATCGGTTCGCAGGCGATCGCTGGGAGGCTTTGGCGGCACGAGGTGCGCGCCCCCAACGACCGTTGTGGGCATCGACCTCCACCAAGAATCCCGCGTATCCCGACACGCTCTACGTCGACAACCTCATCGGCGACGACACGGTCAACACGCTGCCCGAGGACACGATCGCGGCATTCGAGGACCACGGAACCCTCGCTCGTACCGTCGACATCGATGCCGACGCGGCACAGCAGGTCATCGACGACCTCGAGGCGGTGGGAATCGACCTCGAGGACGTCGGCCGGACACTCGAGACCGAGGGCGTGGACAAGTTCAACGCCTCCTTCGAGCACCTGATCGGGTCGCTCGACACCAAAGCACAAGCGCTCGCCGCTTCGTGACATGAGTTCGATCGGCGGGCCCGCAGCCAGCAGGGGTGCACAGCCGGTTTGGAAGGGTTGCGCGCCCGCACCTTGCACGGCCGTTGGGCCGGGGGCCTGAGATGGACTGGGCGGGCTGGGCCGTCTTCGGGTTTGTCGCCACCGCTGCGCTCACCGGCGTGATGGTCGGCGCGCAGATGCTCGGGCTCACCCGACTCGACCTGCCGCTCATGCTCGGCACGATCGTCACCGAGGACCCGGACAAGGCCCGCGCTGCAGGGTTCTTTATCCACCTCGGCATCGGGCAGGGCTTCGCGCTCGGCTACGCCGCCGTCTTCGCCCTGCTCGGCCGGGCGACGTGGTGGCTCGGCGGCCTGCTCGGCATCGTTCACGTCGCCATCGTGCTCACCGTGCTCGTGCCCTGGTTCGCAGTCGTCAACCCGAACATGGCGTCGTCGCGGGCGGGGCGATCGTCAACCGCCTCCCTCGAACCGCCGGGACCGTTTGGCCTCAACTACGGGGCCCGGACCCCGGCGGTGGCGATCGTCGCCCACATCCTCTATGGCATCGCGCTCGGCGTCCTGTTGCGCGCCACCTGACGTGGACGCCGTCGACGAGGCCGTGCGCGGGGCGAGCCGGCCGATCGAGGACCTGGGGATGATCGGTGACACCCGAACGGCGGCGCTGGTCGGCTCGGACGGCTCGATCGACTGGATGTGCATCCCGAGTTTCGACGGTTCGCCCGTGTTCGGTCGGCTCGTCGGCGGCGTCGCCGCCGGTCGGTTTCGCATGGGTCCGAACGCCCCCGCCACCGTGATTGACCGCGAGTACCGGCACGAGACCGCGACGCTCCGCACCACGTGGGTAACCGACGCCGGCCGGTTGACGCTTACCGAAGCCATGGTGAGCGAGGTCGCCGGACGGTTCCTGCCGACCACGCTGCTCGTACGGCGCCTCAGCGCTGTCGAGGGCCCGGTCGAGGTCGGCATCGAGTTCGATCCCCGCCTCGGCGAACGCCATGTCGCACCACGTGTCGAGCGGCGCGGCGACGTCACCGTGTGCTCGTGGGGTGCCGAAGCTATGGCGCTGACCTGCTCGGCGAACCTCGACCTCGAACCGGGTGGGACCCACACGGTGACCATCGAGGCCGGCGAGGACCTGACCATCGTCGTCGGTGTCGCCGATCACGAGCCGCTGATCTATGTCGACCCTGCGAGAGCGTGGGCCGCCGTGTGCGACGACGAGCGGGGCTGGCGCAGCTGGTGCGCCGACATCCCCGACGACATTCCCCACCGCGACACCGTGGTGCGCAGCCTGCTCACCCTTCGGCTGCTCACCTACTCCCCGTCGGGTGCGCCGGTGGCGGCGCCCACCACCTCGCTTCCCGAAGACCCGGGCGGCATCCGCAACTGGGACTACCGCTTTGCCTGGCCCCGGGACGCAAGCATCGGTATCGGCGCGTTCCTCGGCGTGGGCAAGGATGACGAGGCCCGTCACTTCCTGGCGTGGCTGCTCCATGCCAGCCGCCGCGACCGGCCCCGCCTGCCGGTGCTGCTCACCCTCCATGGGCGGCATCCCAGGGGTGAAGGGGAGATGACGGGGTGGCCCGGGTACGCCAACAGCCGGCCGGTTCGGGTGGGCAACGGGGCCGCCGACCAGCATCAGCTCGATGGGTACGGGTGGGTGATCGACGCCGCCTGGTTGCTCACCGCCGCCGGCCACGGCCTGTACACCGAGACGTGGCGGGCGCTGCGAGGCTTTGTCGACGAGGTGGTCGCCCGCTGGCGCGATCCCGACGCCGGTATCTGGGAGGTCCGAGGCGACGAGGCCCATCACGTCCACTCCAAGCTGATGGCCTGGCTGGCCCTCGACCGGGCCCTCGCCATCTCCGCAACCCAGCGAACCCCGAAGCGACAGCAGGACGCGTGGCGTCGGGAGCGCGCGGCGCTGGCCGCCGACATCGCCGCCCACGGCTACAACGACGTCGTGGGCGCCTACACCCGGACCTACGGGTCGGACGACCTCGACGCAGCGGTGCTCGTGCTGCCGCTGCTCGGTGTGGAACCCGCCGCTTCGGAACGGATCCGGTCGACGGTCGCCGCCATCCGCCGGGAGCTGGGCGCCGGTGGGCCGTTGGTCTACCGATATCCCCCGGGTGAGGACGGCCTGCCCGGTGGCGAGGGTGCCTTCCTGCCGTGCTCGTTCTGGCTGGTTCAGGCGCTGGCCTTGACCGGCGACGTGTCCGAGGCCCGGAGCGTCTTCGACGAGCTGGTCGCCATGGCCGGCCCCCTCGGCCTCTTCGCCGAAGAGGTCGACCCCGAAACCGGTGCGTTCATCGGGAACTTCCCCCAGGCGCTGAGCCACGCCTCCCTCGTCCAGGCCGCCCTTGCGCTGCGGGGTGCGGGCAGCTCAGCGTCATGAACCACAGGTGACATCGCAGGCTTCCGGCGCGTGCGGTTAGTAGCGGGTCTCGCAGGGGATGCCGTTGCCGTCGGCATCCATGTGGGCGGGTCGGCCGAGCTGGTTCCAGATCACCACCATTTCGTCGAACGGCACGGCGCGCATCGCCAGGTAGCCGCACCAACTGCCCGGTGGAGCCGGCGGGGGCAACTCGACGGAGGCCCGCTTGTCCGGGTCGGCTGGGGGATCGGTGACGCCGGGGGGGCGCGGGGTCGCCGGCAGCTTCACCGTCATGTCGGGGATCGCCACCTTGCCGATCGGCTTGGCGGTCGCCGCCGGGGGCACGTACGCGTCGCGCTTGGCGACTTTGGCGAACGGGTCGACGCCGGTCACGGCAACGACGTGCAGCGACTTCGGGCCCTGGGCCGAGGCGGTGACCTCGACCGAGAAGGCATCCCGCTCCCGGACGAGGGCGAAGCCGCAGCAGTCGGCCGATCCGGCGACCACCAGGCGGACCGGCCCGGTCTCGCCGATGAGCATCGAGCCGGCTCGAGCGGACGCCGCCGGCTTGTCCACCGTGCCGTTCGAGCCCGGTGCCGTGGACGAGCTGGGTCCGCCCTTGGCCCCGTTTGGTTTGGTCGCCTCTGGCTTGGTCCCGGCCTCGTCCTCGAGCACGTCGACGAACGCGACGTCGGCGGTGATCGCATCGCTCAGCCGGCCGTCATCGACCAGCCCGTCGATCACCGGCTGCGGTGCGACGATGACGCGGCCGGTCAGGTCGTAGCGCCCATCGGCTGCGGGCAGGTCGGCGGCGGTCTGCTTGGAGACGAGCTGGGCCTGGAGCTGCTTCACCGTCGTCACGTCGACGGTCGCTCCAGGTTTGGGTTGAGCGCCATCGGCCAGCGCCACGAGGGGCTTGGCGCCGCTCGGTACTCCGCTGGTCGTCGTCGCCGAACTCGCCGTCGTCGCAACGCTATCGTCGGGGCGGGCGATCTCTTCGCTCTCGGTGAAGTTGCAGCCCGTGGCAGCCACCACCATGACGGCCGCGGCCAAACATCGCACACCTCGCCTCATGTGGTGGTTCCTCGCTGCCGTCCGGATCGGTGACCATACCCACCGGGCCTCCGCGTTCGGGAGTCGGCGGGCGACCGTTCCCTGATGAGGTGCCGACCTGGAGCCCTGCCGCAACCGTCGGTGAGCCCCGAGCCGGGTCGATTGCGCAGGGGCCGAACGCAGTCGGGCTAGCGCCGAGCGATCGCCAGGTTGGCGATGTCGCCCATGATGGTCGCCAGCTCGAAGTTCTTGGGCGTATACACAGCGGTGATCCCCTGGCTGAGGAGACGTGCCTCGTCGTCGGGGGGGATGATGCCGCCAACGATCACCGGCACGTCAACGCCATCCTCCGCGAGCAGCCGGACGACCTCCGGCACCAGCTCCAGGTGCGACCCGGACAGGATCGACAGGCCGACGACCTCAACGTCCTCGTCGCGGGCGGCCGCTGCGATCTGAGCCGGGGTCAGGCGAATGCCGGCATAGATCACCTCCATGCCGGCGTCGCGGGCGGCGACGGCGATCTGCTCGGCCCCGTTGGAGTGGCCGTCGAGGCCGGGCTTGCCGACGAGCAGCCGCACCGGCCCACCGGGCAGCGCCTGCACCCGTCGTGCGACAGCTGCCAGGCCATCGTTGCCGGGGCCGGCTCCGGCGGCGGTGCCGACGCCGGTCGGTGCCCGGTACTCGCCAAACGTCTCGCGCAGCACCCCGGCCCACTCGCCGGTCGTGCCGCCCACCTCGGCCAGGGCGATCGTCGAGGCCATGATGTTCTCGTCGCTGCGGGCCACCCGCTCCAGCTCGGCGAGTGCGGCGTCGACCTCGGAGGCGTTGCGGGCCTCGCGCCAGGCCTGGACGTCGGCGATCGTCTCGGCGGCCACCTCGGGGTCGACCTTCATGATCGACTCGTTGCCGCCGAGCGGCGACTCGGCGGTCGAGGTGTTGCAGTTGACGCCGATGACCGGCAGGTCGCCGCCCTCGATGCGGCGCATGCGCTCGGTGTGGCTGCGCACCAGGCGGCCCTTCAGCTCGTCGATCGCCTCGAACGCCCCGCCCAGCGACAGCACGTCGTCGAGCTCGGCCTGGGCCTCGTCGACCAGGTTCCGGGTGAGGGCCTCCATCACGTGGCTGCCCTCGAACAGGTCGTCGTACTCCAACAGGTCGGTCTCCTGGGCCAGCACCTGCTGGATGCGCAAGGACCACTGCTGGTCCCACGGGCGGGGCAGCCCCAGCGCCTCGTTCCAGGCGGGCAGCTGCAGCGACCGGGTGCGGGCGTTGCGCGACAGGGTGACGCCGAGCGCCTCCAACACGATGCGCTGCACGTTGTTCTCCGGCTGCGCCTCGGTCAGCCCCAGGCTGTTGACCTGCACGCCGTAGCGGAACCGGCGGGCCTTGGGGTCGCTCACCCCGTAGCGCTCCTCGGTGATGCGGTCCCACATCCGGGTGAACGCCCGCATCTTGGCGGTCTCCTCGACGAAGCGGATGCCGGCGTTGACGAAGAACGAGATCGAAGCGACGATCTCGGGCATCTTGTCGAGCGGCACCTGGCCCGAGTCCCGCACCGCGTCGAGCACCCCGATGGCGGTCGCCAGCGCATAGGCGATCTCCTGGGTGGGCGTCGCGCCCGCCTCCTGGAGGTGGTAGCTGCACACGTTCATCGGGTTCCACAGCGGAACGTTGGTGTTGCAATAGGCGAACATGTCGACGATCAGCCGTCGGGAGTGCTCGGGGCCGAAGATGAATGTCCCCCGCGACAGGTACTCCTTGACGATGTCGTTCTGGGTGGTGCCGCGCAGCGCGTGTGAGTCGACGCCGTTGGCCCTGGCGTTGGCCACGTAGAGGCCCAGCATCCAGGCGGCGGGTGCGTTGATCGTCATCGACGTGTTCATCTCGCCCTGCGGGATGCCGTCGAGCAGGGTGGCCATGTGCCCCAGGTGGGCCACCGGCACCCCGACCTTGCCGACCTCGCCCCGGCTGCGGGGGTCGTCGGGGTCGTAGCCGGTCTGGGTGGGCAGGTCGAAGGCGATCGACAGGCCGGTCTGACCCTTGGCCAGGTTGGTGCGGTACAAGGCGTTGGACGCACGGGCGGTCGAGTGGCCCGAGTAGGTCCGCATCATCCACGGGCGGTCGGGCTTCCGACGTGGGGACGCAGAGTGGGACGAAGGGGTGGCCATCACCTCATTCTTTCGGGAACGGCGGCGGGTGTCACGCCCGGGAGCCGCTGCGGGAGGTGTTGCAAGGAGGTGGTGCGGGTGCGGGCGGGGGCTTCGGCGGCCAGAATGGGGGTGTGCTGGCCCAGAACCCTGAACTGTTCCTCGGAGAAGACCTGCTTGCCTGGCTGGTGCTCGCCTTCGGGGGTGCGCTGGTGGTCGGCAACGTGGCGGCGCTGCTTCGGCCGCCGACGCACCTGCGCGATGGGTCCGAGCCGGGCGGACGGCCCGGCAAGGCCAAGACGGCGGGCTCGACCGGCGCCGCCCATCCGCCGGTGGGGCGAGCGGTCGCCATGATCATCGTCGGATTGGTGGCCGCGATCTGGGGCCTGGCCTCGCTCGTGGGCGGCTGAGATCAACTTCGCGCCGTCGCCCCTGGTCGCATCGGCCGAGCCGGTCGACCAACCACCTGCGCTGATGACCGCACACGTCGGGGTGAGCTACGGAGGCGTGCGGGCCACCGACGACGTGTCCCTCAGCGTTCAGCGCGGCGAGATCGTCGGGCTGATCGGGCCTAACGGGGCGGGCAAGACCTCGCTGGTCGACGCCTGGTGCGGCTTCGTCGCCCACGACGGAACCGTCGAAGTGAACGGGCACGACGTCACCGGGCGACCGCCCCACCGGCGGGCCCGGGCGGGCCTGGCCCGCACCTGGCAGACCGTCGAGCTGATCGACGACCTCACCCTGGCGCAGAATTGCGCGGTGGCCGCGCCGCACGCCGACGCCGCCCACCTCGCGGCCACCTTGGAGCGGGTCGGGCTGGGCGGACGGGGCGGCCGGCGGCCCGGCGAGCTGTCGCTCGGGCAACGCAAGCTGGGCGGGGTCGCCCGCGCTGTCGTCGCCGGGGCGGCGGTCGTGGTGCTCGACGAGCCCGCCGCAGGACTGGATCCGACCGAAATCGAGGCGCTGGCCTCCGTTGTCGAATCCCTGGCCGCCGAGGGCCTGGGGATCGTGCTGATCGAGCACGACACAGCGCTGGTCTTCCGGCTGTGCTCCCGGGTGGTGGTCCTCGTCGGCGGCCGGGTGCTCACCGACGGAACGCCCGAGGAGGTCCGCGCCGACGGCGAGGTCATCGCCGCCTACCTGGGGACCGCCCGGTGACCGAGGAGGGCCTGGTGGTCGAGGGGCTCACCGCCGCCTACGGCGACAGCACGGTGCTGTCCGGCGTGTCGCTACGGGTGCGACCCGGCGAAGTCGTTGCAGTGCTCGGGCCTAACGGCGCCGGCAAGACGACGGTGTTGTCGGCGATCGCCGGGCTGGTTCCGGGCGCCGACGGGTCGGTGCGAGTCGACGGGGTGGAGCTGGGCTCGGCCGCGGCTGGAGCCCGGGTGGCCGCCGGAATGGTGTCGGTTCCCGATGACCGTGGCCTGTTCCCCAGCCTCACCGTCGCCGAACACCTCCGCCTGGTCGGGTCCTCGGTCGACGAGGCGGCCGGGGTGTTCCCCGCACTCGCGGGGCTGGCCGCCCGGCGCGCCGGGGCATGCTCGGGCGGCGAACAACAGCAGCTGGCGGTGGCCCTGGGGATCGTGCGTCGCCCGAAGGTGCTCTGCATCGACGAGCTGTCGATGGGGCTGGCTGCCCGGGTCGTCGTCGAACTGCTGTCCGGCCTGCGGGCCCTGGCCGACGAGGGCGACACAGCGGTGCTCGTCGTCGAACAGTTTGTCGATGCGGTGTTGGCGGTGGCCGACCGCGGCGTGGTGCTCGGCGGCGGGCGGGTGATCCGGGACGAACCGTCCGAACAGCTGCTCGCCGACCGGGCGGCGCTCGAAGCGGCCTACCTGGGCTCGGCCCCCCGCCGGCGCTGATTCCGGCCGTCGGTGAGGGGCACGGTCAGGCTCACCTCGGCGCCGTGTGGCGCTGTGCTGCGCCACCCGACCCGCCCGCCCACCGCCTCGATGCGGCCGGTGATCGACTGCGACATGCCGATGCCGGCCTCGGCGCCCTCAACGTCGAAGCCCGCCCCGTCGTCCTTCACGGAGACGAACACCGCGTCGTCGTCGAGTTCGACGTACAGCGTCACCGCCCCGGCGTTGCCGTGTTTGGCGGCGTTGGTCATCGCTTCCCCAGCGGCGCCGGCGAGTGCGGCGATGATCGACGGGTCGACCGCGGCCTCAGTGCCGCCGCCCGCGTCCTCGTCGAGACCGACCCCCACCACCTGCACCCGCAGCCGGTGGGTGCGCTCGGCGCGCCGGGCGACGTCCCGCAACGCCGGGCCGAGGGCGAGTTCGGGGCCGGCGAGGTCGTCGTCGCCGAAGAGCCATGAGCGCAGGTCGAGTTCCTGGTCCCGGGCCAGGCGCGACAGTTCGCTGTCGGTGCTGCGGCGCTGGACCACCGCCAGGGTTTGCAGCACCCCGTCGTGCAGTTCGCGCGCCATCTCCTCGCGAACCTCGGCCTGGGCCACCCGCCGTTCGGCCCGGCCGAGCCGCTCGACGACGGCGCCGGCGGCGAGGCCGGCCACCAGCCAGAGGGCCACGGTCGACGCGATCGACAGCGACTGGCCCCCGGCGTCGGCCAGCCTGGCCAGCTCGCCGACGAACGCCAGGCCGGCCAGGGCGACCGCGTTGACCGCCCCCAGCGTCAGGGCGGCGACCAGCCCGCCCCGGCGTTCCCAGATGATCGCCGCAGCCAGCACCGGCATCAGCGGCCACGCGGAGGCGTAGCGCTGCCCGACCGTCGAAGTCCACACCCACGGATCGGCGATCAACAGCGCGGCGGCCAGCCCGGTTTCGATCACGGTGACGATGCCGGCGAAGCGTTGGGTCATCGGAGCGCGGACCCGGGCGAACTCCCACAGCGACCACACCCCGATGACCCCCAACCCACCCCATGCCACCCAGGGGTTGGCCACGTCGTTGCGGGCGACGATGACGACCACCACCATCCAGGCGAACACCGCCAAGCGGGCCAAGGACAGCCCGCGCAGCAGGGACGCCTCGAGTTCGGGGAGCTGGGCAGACCCCAGCGGGGTGGCCGGGGCGGTCACCCCAGCCATGGTACCGGCGGCGGGGTCAGCGGGACTCGGCGAGGACGGTGGCCAGCCGGGCAGCCAACGCAGCGTTGTCGGCGGCCAGCGCCAGGTTGGCGGGCACCGAGCGGCCGAAGGTGGCCTCTCGGATCGCTTCGAGCACCCACGGGGTCACCCCCGGGCCGGTCACGCCCAGCCGGCGGGCCGAGCCGAGCGCCTCGTCGATATGGGGCCGAATCTCACCGAAGGGAATCTCGGCCTCGGCGGGGATCGGGTTGGCGACCAGCAGGCCGCCGGGGTGGCCCAGCGACCATGTGGCCCCCACGATGGCGGCCAGTTCGTCGAGGTCGTCCACCCGGTGGGGCACCGGATGGCCCGAGTCGCGGGAGTAGAAGGCTGGAAAAGCGTCGGTGCGCCAACCGAGGACCGGCACGCCCAACGTGTCGAGACGCTCCAAGGTGGCGCCGAGGTCGAGGAAGGCCTTGGCGCCCGCTGACACGCACACGACCGGCTCGCTGGCCAGGGCGCCCAGGTCGGCCGACACGTCGCCCGTCTCGGCCCAGCCCCGGTGGGCACCACCGATCCCGCCGGTGGCGAACACCGAGATTCCCGCCAGGGCGGCCAGCCGCAGCGAGGCAGCCACGGTGGTGGCTCCAACCGGCCAGCGGGCGCCGATCGCCACCCCCAGGTCCCGGCGCGAGGTCTTCGTGTCCGCCTCGAGGATGCGCCCGTGCTCGTCGGGGTCAAGCCCCACCCGGGCCTCGCCGTCGACCACGGCGGTGATCGCCGGAACGGCACCGCCGGACCGTACCGAGTCGAGGCAGGCGGCGAGCGCGGATTGGTTGTGGGGGGCGGGCAGGCCCATCCGGGAGAAGATCGTCGATTCGAGGGCGACGACCGGGTGGCCCTCGGCCAGGGCGGAGCTGACCTCGTCGCTGAGGCGGACAGACGTTTCGGGTCGTGGCATCTGTGCAGTGTCGCATCTGGTGGGCATTCGACGCAGCGGGTGGGATCCGCGAATCGGGCGCGACCGGGCGGTACGGTGGATGGGCGCGGGCGGCGGATCTCCTGGGAGGGATTCCCATGCGCGAGCGCGGCGATCGGCCATCACAACAACGGCTCTGGCCCCGATCACGATCGACAAAGTCGCGCGGACACGGTTCGGGCAGCGGAGCGCCGACCGGCGCGACCACCGGGGTGTTCTCCACCGTCGGAGCGGAACCGCGCTCGAGCTGGACCGAGCCCGGCGACGTGGTGATTCCCAACCCGTCGGTCGACCCGTCGACCCGGTCCTGGGTCGACCCCGATGCGGTCCCCGGGGTGCTCGGCCCGCCCCAGGCCAACCCGACCAGCCACGACGAGCCACCCGTCGCGGCACCCTCGAACTTCGCCGAGGCCCTTCGAGCGCCCCAGCCCGACCACCGGCTTGTGGTCGGCGCATCGAGTACCGGGCTGCTCCACCGGCTGGGCATCGACGGTCAGACCGGGCCGATCGACCTGGTCCGCGACCCGCGCACCCGGCTGGTCGGGGCCCTGGTCGCCGTCGTTGTCGCTGTGCTGCTGCTCGGTCGCCTTGGCGATCTGGTATCGCCTGCTGGCCCGGCCGGACCCCGGATGGGTGTGGGGTCGGCGGCGGCGGAGCCTCCATCGGGCGCGGCGGCATCCACGACGCCCCCCGACCAGCAGACCCCAGCGTCCGCCGATGTCGACCCGCAACTGGTCGTCATCGGCGTCGGGGGCGGGTTGAGCGCCGAGCGGGTGCGCCGCTGGGAGGACGTGGCGGCAGCGACCGACGCCCGGTTCACCTTCTTCACCTCGATCACCGACCTGCTCGGACCGGTCGGCATCGACCGCTATCTGCCGTCCGGCCCGGGGCAGAAGGCCCCGGCACCGGTCGCTGCAGGCGATGATGAGGCCCGGCGCCAGGTCGGAGCGCTGGTCGACGCACTGGCCGACCGTGCCACAGCCGGACACGAGGTGGCCGCCGGGCTGGGGCCCGACGACTGTCCCAAGGACGGCGCCGACGGGTGGAGCGCCGGGGATTGGTCCTCCGAGCTGGGCCAGTTGCGCTCGGTGGGGGCTCACCCCAACCAGTACAACGCCTGGGGCGATGAGCTGCCCGACCTGTTCGCCGGCGGGCTGAACGGCGCCGCCGCCCGCTGCGCCGACGTCGCCGACGGGACCGCCGCAAGCGCTGCCGGACCGACCGCTCTGGCCAGCGCCCTCGCCGAGGCCGACCTCCACTGGATGGTCGCCCGGCCGGCGGCGACGGCGCAGGGCGCCCCACCCCGGCAAAGCCTTGGGCTCTGGCACTTCTCGCCGGCGGTCGACACGTCGACGGCCAACGCCGGCGCGCTCGAGGCCGAACTGGCCGACGGCCTGGCGGCGGCGATGACCGGCGATCGGGCTCCCTTCGTCGTCACCGTCGCCGGTGAGAGGGCGCAGAGCGCGTCGAGCGACGCGGCGGTACTCTCATTCGTCCAGGACGCATGCGGACGCAGCGACGTTCGGTGCGTGACCTTCTCCGAGGCGGCCCGGCAACTCGAAGCCCAGGGGCCCAAAGTACCTGGCTGAGAATTCACTACAGCCCGCGGGAACGAAACGAAGCCGCCTCCGGTTACACTCTGCATCACTCGTCTCGGGGCTATGTGGCCCTGTATGGAGGCAATCTCTCGTGTTCGAACGCTTTACTGATCGGGCTCGCCGGGTCGTCGTTTTGGCCCAGGAAGAAGCTCGACTTCTCAACCACAACTACATCGGTACCGAGCACATCCTGCTCGGGCTGATCCACGAGGGCGAAGGCGTCGCCGCCAAGGCCCTGGAATCCCTCGGGATCTCCCTCGAAGCGGTGCGCAGTCAGGTCGAGGAGATCATCGGCCAGGGCGGCTCATCGCCGTCGGGGCACATCCCCTTCACCCCCCGTGCCAAGAAGGTGCTCGAGCTGTCGCTGCGCGAAGCACTGCAGCTCGGCCACAACTACATCGGCACCGAGCACATCCTGCTCGGCCTCATCCGCGAGGGTGAGGGCGTGGCCGCCCAGGTGCTCGTCAAGTTGGGCGCCGACCTGTCGCGTGTTCGCCAGCAGGTCATCCAGCTGCTGTCGGGCTACTCCGGCCCGCAGGGCGCCAGCGGCAGCGGCGAGAAGGCCGCCGCCGGCACCGGCGGATCCAGCGGAGAAGGCGGCCAGTCCGGCTCGCCCGTGCTCGACCAGTTCGGGCGCAACTTCACCCAGTTGGCCAAGGAACACAAGCTCGACCCGGTCATCGGTCGCTCGAAGGAGACCGAGCGGATGATGCAGGTGCTCAGCCGCCGCACCAAGAACAACCCGGTGCTCGTCGGCGAGCCCGGCGTGGGCAAGACAGCGATCGTCGAGGGCCTGGCCCAGGCGATCGCCGATGGCGACGTGCCCGACACGCTGACCGGCAAGCAGCTGTACACGCTCGACCTCGGCGCCCTGGTCGCCGGGTCCCGCTACCGCGGCGACTTCGAGGAGCGCCTCAAGAAGGTGCTGAAGGAGATCAAAACCCGCGGCGACATCATCTTGTTCATCGACGAGATCCACACCCTGGTCGGCGCGGGTGCGGCCGAGGGCGCCATCGACGCAGCCTCGATCCTCAAGCCGATGCTGGCCCGAGGCGAGCTGCAGACGATCGGTGCCACCACGTTGGACGAGTACCGCAAGCACCTCGAGAAGGACGCCGCCCTCGAGCGGCGCTTCCAGAAGATCGTCGTCGACGAACCGTCGGTCGCCCACACGATCGAAATCCTCAAGGGGCTGCGCGAGCGCTACGAGGAGCACCACCGGGTGACGATCACCGACCAGGCGCTCGTCGCCGCCGGCAACCTGGCCGACCGCTACATCTCCGATCGGTTCCTCCCCGACAAGGCGATCGACCTGATCGACGAGGCCGGCAGCCGGCTGCGCATCCGCCGCATGGCCGCCCCCGAGGAGTTCCGTGAGCTCGAGGCCGAACTGGCCGACGTCAGCCGCCAGAAGAAGGAAGCGGTCGAAAGCCAGGACTTCGAGCAGGCCGGCCGCATGCGCGACCGCGAGAAAGAGTTGCTCGAGGCCAAGGAGAACACCGAGGCCGAGCTGAGGGCCTCGGGCGAGGATCTTTTTGACGAGGTCGACGAGGAGTCGATCGCCGAGGTGCTGGCGATGTGGACGGGTATTCCCGTCTACAAGCTCACCGAGGAGGAGACCACCAAGCTGCTTCGCATGGAGGACGAACTCCACGAGCGGGTCATCGGTCAGGACCAGGCGATCAAGTCGGTGTCCCAAGCGATCCGCCGCACCCGCGCCGGGCTGAAGGACCCGAAGCGTCCGTCCGGTTCGTTCATCTTCCTGGGCCCCTCAGGCGTGGGCAAGACCGAGTTGGCCAAGACGCTGGCCGAGTTCCTCTTCGGTGACGAGACCGCCATGATCAGCCTCGACATGTCCGAGTACATGGAGAAGCACACGGTGAGCCGCCTGGTCGGTTCGCCCCCCGGGTACGTCGGGTACGAAGAGGGTGGTCAGCTGACCGAGGCCGTGCGGCGCAAGCCGTTCTCGGTCGTCCTCTTCGACGAGATCGAAAAGGCCCACCCCGACGTGTTCAACACGCTGCTGCAGATCCTCGAGGAAGGCCGGTTGACCGACAGCCAGGGCCGCTCGGTCGACTTCCGCAACACCGTGCTGATCATGACCTCCAACCTGGGCACCGCGGATCTGCGCAAGGCCAACGTCGGCTTCTCGCGCAATGATGAGGCGGTCAGCTACGAGCGGATGAAGGCCAAGGTCAACGACGCACTCAAGGCGCACTTCCGGCCCGAGTTTCTCAACCGGATCGACGACGTCATCGTCTTCCACGAGCTGAGCAAGGACGAGGTCATCCAGATCGTCGATCTGATGACCGCCCGGGTTGCCGAGCAGCTCGCCGGATTGGGCATGGGCCTCGAGATCACGGAGGCGGCGAAGATTCACTTGGCCGATACCGGGTACGACCCGACGTTGGGGGCCAGGCCGTTGCGCCGGGCGATCCAACGCCAGGTGGAGGATCCGGTCTCGGAGAAGCTGCTCCACAAGGAGTTCACCGCCGGCCAGATCATCGTGGTCGACGTTGAGCCCGACCCGGAGAATCCGGACGAGAACATTGCGGTGTTCAAGGCGGTCGAGGGCTTCATCCCGCCCGACTCGCCGGCGGAGATGGTTGCCGGCGATGTGGCGGGCGATGTCCCGGAGTCCGGTAACTGATCCGACGATCGTGATCGGGACGCTCGGTTGAGCGTCCCGAGCTCGAGAGCAACGGCCCGGCCCGCCCCACGAGGGCGAGCCGGGCGGTTGCGCGTTCGCCATGACAGCTACGGGCACCGAGCCTTCGAGGTCGTTGGCCACCGTGGGGGCCGTCTACCGTGACGGGGGTGCGAACCCCCTCCCGCCGAATCCGCTCGGTGCTGCTTGCGTTGTTGGTCGTCGTCGGCCTCGTCGGTTGCGAGGCGACCGCCGAGGTGAACGTGGACGTGGCCGAGGACGGCTCGGGCACCGTCGAGGTGGTCGTCGAGCTCGACCGCGACGCGCTGGGACGCATCGGAGGCCTGGAGGCGATCGACACCAGCGATCTGGCCGCAGCCGGTTGGGACGTGACCGACCCCGAGCTGGTCGAGGACGGCTCGGTGAAGCTACTGGTCACGAAGGACTACGGACGACCGAGCGACCTGCAGCCAACCCTGGAGGAGATCACCGGGCCCGACGGACCGCTGCAGGGCCTTCAGGTCAACGTGCTCGACAAGTTCGGCGGCACCAAGTACGTCCTCGACGGTCGCCTCGTCACCGAGGTCAACCTCGCCCAGTTCTCCGACCAAGGCGTGGCCGACGCCCTCGACGGCCTGGCGTTGGGCCGCAGCGACAAGGACCTGGCCGCCGAGCTGAAGGACAACCCGGGGTCGCTCACGCTCGACCTGTCCGTCTCCATGCCCGGCGAGCTGATCGACAGCAACGGGGAACGCTCCGAGGGCACGTCGGCGGGCAGCCGGGTGAGCTGGAGCGCCGATCTCACTGCGGCGGGTACCGAGACGGCGCTCAGCGCCACCTCGGAGGAAAAGTCGGGCCGGGCCCCGCAGTTGGTGTTGGTCGGTGGGGTGCTCGTGTTGTTGGCCGGCGCCGTGCTGCTCATCGGCATGTGGGCCAGCCGGCGTCTCGATCGGTAGCGCGGCTGACCCCGGCCGAGCGCGTCTCTGTCGGCTTGGTCGGTGCGATCCGGTTTGTCGGATCGCAACCCAGCCGTAGTTTTCCGGGTCGTGGGGAACTCCTGGCCCTTCGTCGTCGTCTCAGGTGGCAAGGGTCCAGGGAGGCAGCGTGTCCAGATCGGTTCGTCAGGTCGTTCGAACAGCGTTGAGGCGGCAGTCGGGTCACCGGCGTACCTTCGATGAAACCCGCCCACACCACTCCGAGTGCCCGCATGTCGGCAGCGGGTTGCGCTGCGCTCCTCGTTGCGCGGCGGCTGTCAGCACAGCGATCGTGCTGGCAACCGTCGGATGCGGAACCGCAACCGAGGGTTCGGTGGACGCACCAGCCACCAACGGACCAGTAGCCGAGGGAACGCTCCCGACCGACACGTCGGCCGCGGCCGAGATGCTGTCCGACAGCGAGGTGGTGTGGCAGGTGGACATCGGCGGTGGGCTCGTGCCCTTCGCCGTCGCCGCCAACGACGTGCCCGAGGTGACCATCTACGGCGACGGTCGCATCTTCGTTGCCGAGGAGCTCGAGACGCCGCCGTGGACGGTGCCGCCGCCCGTGGAGGTGTTGCTGGGCTCGGTGCCGCCCGAGCAGCTCCGGGCCTTCCTCGATGATGCAGCGGCATCCGAGATGATCGATGAGTCGGTGAACTACGGCACCCCACGCGTCGCCGACTTGGGTGGTACCACGGTGCGGCTCCGCAGCGCGGCTGGCCCGGCCGAGGTCAGCGTACATGGCTTGGGGTACGACGCGCGGGGCGATCTCGGCACGTCGGAAATCGAGGCCCGCAACACACTCGAGACGCTGATCGAACGATCGCGTCGGTTGGGTGATCGACCTACGCCGTGGGTGCCGGATCGGGTTGAGGTGACCGACCTGCCGGGGACCCACGAGTTCGGCACGACTCCGGAGGGGACGACACCGTGGCCAGGGCCGCGGTTCGTCGAGGTGTTCGGCACGGTCAAGCCCAACGACACGGTCGCCGGGTCGCGCTGCGCCGAGATCGCCGGTGTTCACGCAGCCGAGGTGTTTTCCGCAGCGCGGGTCTCCGGCATGCCGTTCGTCGATGATCAGGGTGCCGAACTCCAAGTGGTGGTGCGGGCACTGCTCCCGGGCGAGGTGGCCTGCGACGGTCCGTGAGCATCGCCAGGGATCGCTGCCGCTCTGGTGGAACTGGGCCGTGTCGCTTCGGTCGTGGACGAGTGGTTCCCCGTCCGCTCGGCACCGAAGTGATCGCCGATGTGGAACGTGGGAACGCATGTGGTCGACGCTCACGTGGAAGGGTCATCTCGTAGTGTCGCTGCGGCACCGACCTGGTCGGACCGGTGCAACGACCTTCACGACGATTGATGCGTTCACGCACCGCCTCACGCCAAACAGGAGCACGACATGCGCCGGCCCATCACCAGCCCAACCGCCGCTGCGGTCGGTCCGTACAGCCACGGCGTCGACGCCGACGGTGTCGTCTATTGCTCGGGGCAGACGCCGATCGACCCCGCCACCGGCGCGCTCGTCGAGGGTGACGTCGCCCGACGCACCGAGCAGTGTTTCGACAACCTGTTCGGCGTGCTCGCAGCGGCCGGGCTCACCCCGGAGGACGTGGTGAAGATCAACGTCTTCCTGACCGACATGGACGATTTCGAAGAGATGAACCGGGTGTACGCCTCCAGGTTTGTTGAGCCATTCCCGGCGCGCACCACCATCGGGGTGGCTTCGCTCCCGCTCGGCTCGAACATCGAGATCGATCTGATCGCGCAGCGTCGGTGAACACGTCCGGCGAAGCCATCCTGTACCCGCCGTGGCCGCTGTGGGGCGAAAGGCTCTCGCCGGCCTTCGTTGTCACAGTTCGTTTCTAGCGTGGTGTCATGGCTTCCAAAGCATCACCCGCACCCGTCTTCCGCTGCCTGGCCTGTGGGCAGGAGGCCCCCAAGTGGGCCGGTCGCTGCGGCGGGTGCGGCGACTGGAATACCCTCACCGAGGAGCTGGCGGCTCCGGCCGACGACCACCCGATCCCGCACGTGCCGGGCACGGTGCGGGCGATCGGTGACGTTCCCGAGCTGGGGGACCCACAGTTCGCAACCGGCATAGGCGAGCTGGACCGAACGCTGGGCGGCGGCTTCACCGGGGCATCGGTCAGCCTGATCGGGGGTGAGCCGGGGGTGGGCAAGAGCACGCTGTTGTTGCAGGCCTCTGCGGGCGTGGCCCGGAGTGGCCGCGGCGTGCTCTACGTCACCGCCGAGGAGTCGGCCAATCAGCTCAAGCGACGCGCCCAGCGCCTGGACTCCATCTGCGACGAGTTGTACGTGCTGGCCGAGACCAGGCTGGAGGTGGTGCTGGCTCGGCTGGCCGAGACCACCCCGGCGTTGGTGGTCGTCGACTCGGTCCACACGCTCTATGACGACAGGGTCAGCGGCGTGCCCGGCTCGGTCACCCAGGTGCGTGAGGCCACCAACGCCCTGGTGGCGGTCGCCCGGCGCAGCGGTGCCGCCGTCGTGTTGGTCGGCCATGTCACCAAGGACGGCGGCCTGGCCGGGCCGAGGGTGCTGGAGCACGCCGTCGACACCGTGATGCACTTCGAGGGCGACCGCGACGGCGCGCTGCGGCTGTTGCGGGTGGTGAAGCACCGCTTCGGTGCCACCGACCGGGTGGGCATGTTTCGCATGGGCCGCCAGGGCATCGAGTCCTTGGACGATCCGTCCGGGCTGTTGCTGGCCGATCGGCGCGCCGGGGTACCCGGTTCGGCGGTGGTGGCCGTGCTCGAGGGCCACCGGCCAGTGCTGGTCGAGGTGCAGGCGCTGGTCAGCCCCGCCCGGCGGGCACCGGGGGGTACGGCACCCGCACCGTCACCGGGCTGGTGCCCAGGCGCATCGACCTCATCCTGGCGGTGCTCGCTCAGCGGGCGCAGCTCGACCTGAGCAACGCCGACGTGTTCGTCTCGGTCGCCGGCGGGCTGACCGTTCGCGAGCCGGCCGCCGACCTGGCGATCGCCGCCGCAGTGGTGTCGGCGGCAACGCTGCGGGCCATCCCCGGCGATGTGATGATGGTGGGGGAGGTGGGGCTCACCGGCGAGCTGCGGGCGGTGCCCGAACCGAGCCGCCGGATCTCGGAGGCGGCCAGGCTGGGCTTCCACCGCATCGTGGCGCCGCGCGACCGCAGCGTCCACCCAGCCGGTGGCGCAGCCGAGTGGTCGCGCTCCGCCCGCCTTCAACAGGTGCCCACGCTGGGCGAGGCGATGCAGGCGATCTCGCTGCAGGATGCCGACCTGCGGGCGGTGTAGCACTCCTCGGTGGCGGAGCGACACCGGCGCTGCGGTCGCACGCCCGCAACACCCTTCGAGCACTCAGCCGGCAGGCCACCCGGCGGCGGTCATGTCGTCCATTGCTCCACCGTCGAGGACGTCCAGGCCGATGGCCCGCATCTCCCCGGCTGCGACCGCTGAACGATTGCCGCTGCGGCAATAGACGACGTAGTCGGCGTCGGGGTCGAGTTCGGCGATCTGGGCGTCGAAGTCCGGTCCCTGAATGTCGATGAGCCGAGCATCGTTGACGTGGCCGGCGTCGAACTCCTCGGGAGTACGTACGTCGATGACGATGCGGTCGGCATCCAACGCCACCCCGGCTGCTTCCCGGCCCGGCGCTGGAGCGTTCGAGCCTTCGGCGCCGGGGGTGGCTGCATCTGCCGCCTCATCGCCGGAGCACCCGGCGAGCGCTGGCCCTGCTACCAACAATGCCAAGGACGCGAGGACGGCTCGAATGGGTGAAGGGCGATTCATCGGGTCAGTATTGTCCGTACATTCGCTCACCGCCCAGTCGGAGGCGCGGGTCGACGCTTCGTGCGCGTTTTAACTGTCGATGATCGCGTTCGAAGTCCCGAACCCGCTGAGGGCCCCCGGGTGATCAACCGGTGTGGGAGGATCGGGCGATGAACGAGGACACCTTCACCTTCGACGGAAGCGACGGCCAATCGATCCACGTGTATCGCTGGACCGGAGACGGCACGCCGCGGGCGATCGTCCAATTGGCGCACGGTATGGGCGAGCACGCCGCCCGCTACCGCCGGTTTGCCGAAGCGCTCACCGACGCCGGATACGTGGTGTACGCCAACGACCATCGCGGTCACGGCCGCACCGCCGGTGGTCCGGAGCATTACGGCGAGCTTGGGCCGGCCGGGTGGGCGGGCCTCGTCGCCGACATCGGAACGCTCGGCAAACGGGCCCGCGAGGAGCACCCCGACACGTCGCTGATCCTGTTCGGCCACTCGATGGGCTCGTTTGCGCTCCAGCAGTTTCTGATCGGCCACTCCGGCGACGTGGATGCTGCGGTCCTCTCGGGCACCTCGGCGCTCGACGTGATTGGAGCTGGAATCGATCCCGATGCCGAGGTCGATCTCAGCGCCTTCAACGCCCCGTTCGAGCCGGCGCCGACCGAGTATGAGTGGCTCAGCCGGGATCGCGCCGAGGTCGACGCCTACGTCGCCGACGACGCCTGCGGTTTCGGCCTCGACGCAACGGCCGCTCGCGGCATGCTCGAGGGGACCGCATCGACCAGCGATCTGGATTCGATCGCCCGGGTGCGGGCCGATCTGCCGATCTACCTCATGTCGGGCGACGCCGATCCACTGGCGGGCGGCGGTGAGCTGATCGAGTTGGTTGCTCAGCGCTACCGCGACGCCGGAGTCGACGACGTCTTCGTTGCTCGATACCCGGGGGCACGCCACGAGATCCTCAACGAGATCAACCGTGACGAGGTCACCGCCGACCTCATTGCGTGGCTCGATCGAGTGCTCGCCTGAACTCTTGCTCGGTGGACGCTTGGCGCTTCGACCGACGATTGGTTCGATATCGGGTGGCGGCGCTGCAGCTGGTCCGCTCAGGGCCAGGGCCAGGGCCAGGGCCGGGCATTGGCAGCTTGGCGCTAAGATAGAAACGTGATCGCTCGGCGCAAACAGGAGTTGTGGGACGCGCTGTCGGCGGTCGCTCCCGGAACCCAGCTGCGCGACGGCCTCGATCGCATCTCCAAGGCGAGGATGGGCGCCCTGATCGTCGTCGGGGATGGCCCGGAGGTGCTCAACGTGTGTTCGGGCGGGTTCCTCCTCGACGCAGCGTTCACGCCCCAACGGTTGAGCGAGCTGGCCAAGATGGACGGCGCCATCATCTTGTCGGCCGACTCGTCGCGTATTGCCCGCGCCAACGTTCACCTGGTGCCCAACCCCAACGTGCCGACCACCGAGACCGGCACCCGCCATCGCACCGCCGAGCGTGTGGCGCGCTCGGTCGGCGTGCCGGTGGCCACCGTGTCCGAGGACATGGCGGTGCTCACCGTGTACCGGGGCGACGAGAAGTACCAGCTCGAGTCGATCCCCAACATCCTCAACCGCTGCGATCAGGCGCTGCAGACGCTGGAGCGCTACAAGAGCCGCCTCAACGAGGAGCTGGCCAGCCTGACCGCCCACGAGGTGGAGGGCCTGGTGACACTGCGCGACGTCATCGTCGTGCTGCAGCGCTCCGAGATGGTCAGCCGGATCGCCGACGAACTCCGGCACCACCTGATCGAGCTGGGTGCCGACGGCCGCCTGGTGCGCCTCCAGCTTCGCGACCTGATGGCGGGCGTCGGCGACGAACGCACCAACCTGATCCGCGACTACGCACCCGACGGCATCGAACCTGCGGAGGCGCTCGAGCGTCTGCGGGACCTGGACCCGGGCGAGATCACCGACCCCGACGATGTCGGCGACGTGCTCGAGCTCGGCGACGGCAACTCGGTCGACCTCGACCAGACGATGCAGCCGCGCGGCTATCGCATCCTGGCACGCATCCTGCCCCGGCTTCCCGAGCCGGTGATCGAAGCGGTGGTCGGCAGCTGCGGCCGGTTCGACAAGCTGATGCGGGCCTCGACCGAGGAACTGGCCGACGTGGCCGAGGTGAGCGAGCAGCTGGCAGCGGTCATCCGTGACGGTCTCAGCCAGCAGGCTCAATCGTCGATCCTCAACCGCTACCAGTAGCCACCGTCATCAGGAGCCGAACAACTCGGCCGAAAGGGGACCATGCGCATCACGTTGCACACCGGCACGCCGGCGGAGATCGCTCGTCCGGCCGGGGTGACGCCCGCTCGTGGCCTCGTCATGTGGCCCGATATCCGTGGTCTGCGGCCGCTGTTCGACCAGCATGCTCAACGGGTGGCCGACGCCGAGGGCTGGGTCGTGGTTGTGCCGGAGATGTGGCCCGGCCGCGAGCAGCTGAGCGTGGTCGATCGCCTGGAGTCCGCCGGTGAGCTGCGCGATGACGCCAAACTGGCCGATGCGCTGGCTGCAGCGGAGGCGACCGGGTGCGACACCGTTGGCATCATGGGGTTCTGCATGGGTGGCATGTACGCCATGAAGGCCTCGTCGTCGGGGCGGTTCGACGCTTCGGTGAGCTTCTACGGCATGATCCGCATGCCCGAGGCGTGGCGGGCTCCCCATCAGACCGATGCCATCGATTCGGTCGCAGCGCCGGGAGCGTGTCCCGTGCTGGCGCTGTGCGGCACGGAGGATCCGTGGCTGCCGGAGAGCGAGTTGGACGAGCTGGACGAGGTGGCCACCGTGGTGCGCTACCCCGGCGCCGACCATGCGTTCGCCCAGGACCCCGACGGTGCCAACCACCGCCCCGAGGATGCGGCCGACGCGTGGGGGCGTGCCCTGGCGTTTCTGGGCAGCGGCGGCGATCCGACCGCTGCGAGCGAAGCGGGGTCACCAACGTGAGCGACGACCTGATGAGCGGCGAACCGGCGACCGGCGAGGTCGCGCCTGCGCTCGGAGCCATCGAACTCCGGGTGCTGGGATGCCTGATGGAGAAAGAGCTGACCGTTCCCTCCACCTACCCGCTGACGCTCAACGCGCTGGTGACGGCCGCCAACCAGAGCTCGGGGCGCAACCCGATCATGGCGCTCGACGCAGGCGAGGTTGCCGGCGCGCTCGACGCCCTGCGAGATCGCTCGCTGATTCGTCGGGTGTATCCCCGCTCCGGAGAGCGACGGGAGAAGTTCCGTCAGGTGGCCGACGAGGTGTTGGAGCTGTCCGATGGTCGTCGGGCGGTGCTGACGCTGCTGATGCTGCGCGGGCCGCAGACGCCAGGGGAGTTGCGCAGCCGGGCCGGCCGCCTCCACAGCTTTGGCGAGCTGTCCGAGGTGACCGATGCGCTGGGCGAGCTGGCCGGTCGCACCACGCCGCTGGTCGTCGAGCTGCCCCGTCAGGCCGGTCGCCGCGAGGCCCGCTGGGCCCACCTGCTGGGAAGCGCTGCGCCGGCCGATGTGGTGGCGGAACAAGCCGACCCGCCTTCCGTCGATTCGCCACCTCCACCTGCGATGTCACCGTTGCTCGACCCGCTGCGACCGCTGATCGGCCGCTGGGAAGGGTCCGGGAAAGGGGAGTACCCGACGATCGACGACTTCGGGTACTCCGAAACGATCACGTTCGCGCCGCTGGCCGACAAGCCGGTGCTGGTCTATACGTCGGCGACCAGGCACGCCGACGACGGTCGTCCGCTGCACGCCGAGACCGGCTACCTGCGGTTGATCGGGGAGTCGGAGGTGGAGCTGGTCATCGCCCAGGCGCCCGGCCTCATCGAGGCGGGATCCGGCCTCGCCACCCATCCCGGTGGCGCCGAGGATCGGCACGCCGTGCGCTTGGCGATCGACTCCACCATCGTCGCCGGCACACCCACGGCCAAGGAGGTCACCGCCACGGAGCGGCGCTACCTGGTGACGGGCAATCGGCTCGGCTACGACCTCGCCATGGCTGCGGTCGGCCTCCCGATGACCCACCACCTGACCGCCGAACTGAAGCGGGTCGAGTAGCGCCCATCCTCCATCGGTTGCGCCGTGGGTCGCGAAACCTCGACGTCGCAAGCGAATCCGTGGTGTAGCTTCGCCGCACCGCAAAATGTGGGGGTGTCTCCATGATTTGGACGAGCGACGAAGCGTATCGGCGTGGCATCGATGTGATGTCCGAGGTGGTCGAGCAGGTGCCCGGTGACGCCTGGGGTCGGCCATCGCCGTGTGAAGGCTGGCGAGCGCTTGATGTTCTCGGCCACGTCGGCGCCGCGACGGCCATGGGGCTGCACATCCTGCGCGGGCGAAGCGCCCGATCTCGGCTTCGGGCGTCAGGATCCGCCCGGTGACGCCGTCCGGGCCGACCCGTTGCTGTGGTGGACCGGCTTGGCCGCCCCCGCCCGGGAAGCGGTGGCGGAGATCGACGACCTCGGCCTGGAGCGGGTGGTCGACACCCCGATGGGGCGTCGCTCCGTTCGGGACGGGCTCAGGTTCCCGGCAGCCGACCTGTTCCTCCACGCCTGGGACATCGCGGCGGCGACCGACGTGAGCGTCTCGATCCCCGACGACGCAGTCCCGTTCGTTCGCGCGCTCGGCGACGCGGTTCCACCAGAGGTGATGCGCTCGCCGGGGGTGTTCGGCGCCGAGGTGTCCGTCCCAGACGGTGCCACTGCGGTCGACCGTCTCCTCGGGTGGACCGGGCGGAACCCCCGATGGGAGTCGCCCACCCAATGAACGCAGCGCTGGTCGGACAGCCGCACCGGCGAGGCGTCCGCGCCGAGCGGCTGGGATCGACTCAGCGGGCGCGGATCTCGAGCTCGCGTCGCTTCAAGATGACGTAGGCCCGGTCGTGCTGTTCGATCCAGCCGAGGCGCATGAACGCCGAGATCGCCTTGTTGACGCGTTCGCGGCTGGCGCCGATCAGCCCGGCCAGCTCTTCCTGGGTGATGGGAATCTCGAAGGCATCGGTGTCGCCGGCCAACTCGAGCAGGCGCTTGGCGGTACGGCCGGTCACATCGAGGAAGAACGCATCGGCGAGCGCTGCGTCCATGTGGCGCAGCCGCCCGCTGAGCATCTTCACCACCTCCCACAGGAGGGCGGGGCGCTCATCGAGGATGGCGCGCAGCGGGCCGAAGGGAACCGACAGCACCTGCGACGGCTCGAGCGCCCGGGCGTCGGCCGAGCGTCCGGTGCCGTCGAACAGGCTCATCTCGCCAAACAGGTCGCCTGATTCCATCAGAGCGACTATCGACTCGCGACCGTCGACCGAGCGGTTGCCGATCGCCACCCGGCCCGACTCGACAACGAACAATGCGTCGGCATCCTCGTCCTCCTTGAACAGCACGTCGCCTCGAACCAGGTCGAGGCTGGACGACTCGTCGAGCATGCGATCGAGCTCGGAGTCGGTGAGCGCAGCGAACAAGGTGACTTCGGCAAGCTTGGATCGATCCACGAGCGCATCCTAGTGCTGAGCCTGCTCATGCTGTGGCCGATGGCACTCGCCTACCTTGTGATGGTGCTCGATGTGTGGACGATCGTGGTGGCCGCCGGCTCCGGGCGGCGTTTCGGGGGGCCCAAGCAGTTCGTCGCCCTTGCGGGTCGGCCCCTGCTGGCCTGGGCGCTCGAGGCGGCTGCGGAGGTCTCCACCGGTGTCGTGGTCGTCGTGCCCGCCGACCGGTTGGAGCACCTGGCCCGGCTGCGGCCGCAGCTGCCCGGCATCGACGCCGTCGTGGCCGGGGGTGCCACACGCTCGGAATCGGTGCGGGCCGGGCTGGCGGCAGTGCCAGCAACGGCTGGAATCGTCGCCGTGCACGACGGGGCGCGCCCGTTGGCCGACCGGGCCGTGTTCCGTCGGGTGATCGACGCGGTTGCGTCCCCGGACGGGGCGGCCGGAGCCATCCCTGGCGTGGCGCTGACCGACACGCTGCGTTCGAACGATGGATCGGTGGTCGATCGGGACACGCTGATCGCCGTGCAGACGCCCCAGGCCTTCCGTGCGGACGCGTTGCGCCAGGCGCACCGGGATCATCGCGAGGCCACCGACGACGCCTCGCTGATCGAGGCCTGCGGGCAGCGGATTGAGGTCGTCGAGGGGGACCCGGCGAACCTGAAGGTGACCGTGCCGTCGGACCTCGTCGTCGCCGCAGCGCTGCTGGCCGAACGGGATGCGACCGGGCCTGCACCCCACGCCGATGACCGCCCGGGTGCGGCGGCGCGGGAGGATGGGGAGATGGCCGACCACGACCGCACCGAGCCGATCGACCTGCGCGTCGGCAACGGCTTCGACATCCATCGCTTCTCCGACGATCCCGAGCGTCGCTGTGTGCTCGGCGGAGTCGAGATTCCCGGTGTGCCCGGGCTGGAGGCCCACAGCGACGGTGATCCGGTCGCCCATGCGGTCGCCGAGGCGCTGCTGGGTGCCATCGGGCTCGGTGATTTGGGTTCCCACTTTCCCGACACCGACCCGGCTCACGCAGGCGCCGACTCGATGGCACTGCTCGGCGAGGTGGTCGCCCGTGTGGCCGACGCCGGTTGGCAGGCGGTCAACGTCGACTGTTCGGTGATCGCCGAACGACCCAAGCTGGCGCCTCACCGCGACGAGATGACCCGGCGGCTCAGCGATGTGGTCGGCGCGCCTGTGTCGGTCAAAGGACGACGTGCCGAGGGCGTCGGTTCGCTCGGCTCCGGCGAAGCGATCGTTGCGCTGGCCAGCGCACTGGTGGCCCGCCGATGAGCCGGGGAACGGGAGGCTCGAGAAACAACCCGTCCGGCGGTAAGCGGCCGGCGCGGGGTGGCGTCGGCAAGGGCGCTTCTCCCAAGGGCGGTGGACCTGGCCGAGGGCGAGGTTCGGGCGCCGGCGAACGGACGCCGAGCAGGGGTGGCTCAGGAGGCAAGCCGCCACGGGGCAAAGCGGGCGGAGGCCAGCGCAGCGGACCCCCTCGCCGCGGCCCGACCGCTCAGACCGGCAGCTCGGTTCGCTACAGCGATCGCGGCGACCGTCGAACCCGGCCGAGCGCCACCACCTCGCGCTACGGCTTGGGCGGGGACCAGGTCGAGGGTCGTCAGGCCGTGCGCGAGCTGTTGCTGGCGGGCACCCGCAAGGTGCGCGAGATCTTCCTGGCCGAGGACCTCGACCCGGCGCCGGTGCTCGACGACATTCGTCAGCTGGCACGCGAGCAGCGGGTGATGGTGACCGAGCTGGGACGTAAGGCGCTCGACCGTCGCAGCTACACCGAGTCCAGCCAAGGCGTGGTGGCCGAGGCCGCCGAGCTGAAGCCGGTCGAGCTCGAGGACCTCGTTGCAGACGGCGGCCGTGGCGGTTCGCCGTTTCTGCTGGCCCTCGATGGGGTCACCGACCCCCGCAACCTGGGTGCGCTGCTGCGAACTGCAGAATGTGCCGGCGTGGATGGGGTCATCCTGCCCCGACACCGGGCTGCGCACGTCACGCCGACGGTGACCAAGACGGCCGCCGGTGCCGTCGAGCACCTGCCGATGGCTCTGGTGGGCGGGTTGCCCGCTGCGATCGAGTCGCTCCGTTCGGCGGGGGTGTGGGTGGTCGGCCTGGACAGCGCCGGTCCCACCTCGCTCTACGACCTGACCGTCGCCACCCAGCCGATCTGCCTCGTCGCCGGCGCCGAGGGCAAAGGTCTGTCGCGTCTGGTGGCGCGCCGCTGCGACGAGGTGGTGTCGCTGCCGCTACGAGGCAGCCTCGACTCGTTGAACGTGGCTGCGGCGGTGGCGATCGCCACCTACGAGATCACCCGACGTCGCTCGTTGTGAGCGTTGGGTTTCGGGGGGATCGGCCCCCGTCGGTCCCCTTCCAGGGGTGCCGTTCCGGAGGGTCACCGACTTTTCTGGCGGCGGCTACTACTCTCCTCAGCACCGATTGTTGTCACACGCCTCGGTGAGCCGCCCGGGTAGTCCATCCAGGTCGACGGCGGGAACCAACACATGACCGAACCAACACGATCACGATCTTCTCGTCCCACCCAGCCCAACGCCGGGCGCGGGATCGCCCTCGTCGCCGTTGCAGTGATCATCGGCGTGCTGCTGGTCTGGAAGAACCCCGGCACTGGCCAGGTGACGGCCTCACCCGATCTGCACTCGGCCACGTCGACAACCGCCGGTGGTGACGATCCTGCCAAGGACGCGACCACGACGACCGCTGCGCCGACGACGTCGGTGCCGGTCGCCGAGCTGAAGGTCACCGTGGCCAACGCCTCCGGGGTGAGCGGTGCGGCCGGCGACGTTGCCGAGAAGTTGAAGGCGGCCGGCTATACGAGCGTTGCGGCGCTCAACGGCGACAAGGGCCAGCCGACCAAGGTGTACTTCGAGAACGGCTTCGAGGCCGACGCCAAGGCTGTCGCCAAGGCCGCCGGGCTCCCCGAGTCAACCGTGGAGGCGCGGCCCCCCGAGGTTTCCATCGAGGCCAGCGGCAAGAACGCTCAGGTGATCGTCATTCTCGGCGACGGCTTCGATCCGGCGAAACCGGGTGCAGACGGTGGCGACGCGGCCACCAGCACACCGCCGGGCGTGGCGACCACCGCGGCGGGATAGCCCGACCGGAGCCCCCAGGCATCCGGGGAGAGGGGTGCGGGCCGATCGCAGTCGGTCGTTACCCTGGCCGGGTGCGCATCGTCGTGGCCCCCGACAAGTTCCGCGGCTCGCTGAGCGCGCTCGATGCCGCCGAAGCCATGGCCGAAGCCGTGGAAGCGCGCGGGTGGACGGCGCTCAAGGTGCCGATGAGCGACGGCGGCGAAGGGTTTCTCGAGGTGTTGGGGGGCGCCAACCGCACGAGCACCGTCACCGGACCGCTCGGCGACCCGGTTGAGGCCGGCTGGCGACTCAGCCGAAAGCGGGCGGTGCTCGAGATGGCCTCCGCCTCCGGGCTGGCGCTGGTCGGCGGGGCCGAGGGCAACGAGCCGCTGGCCGCCGACACGACCGGGGTGGGCGAGTTGATCGCCGCCGCCCTCGACGCCGGCGCCCGGTCGATCGTGATCGGCATGGGAGGCTCGGCGACCACCGATGGTGGGTTGGGTGCGCTGCGGAGCCTGGGGCCCGTGCCGCGTCTGGGCGGCGTCCGTCTGGAAGTCGCCTGCGACGTCCGCCTCACCTTCACCGCAGCTGCCGCCTGCTTCGCCCCGCAGAAGGGCGCCACGACCGCCCAGGTGGAGCTGCTCAGCCGGCGGCTGGACCGGTTGGTGGAACTGTACGCGGAGAGCTACGGCGTCGACGTGTCGTCGCTGGTGGGTTCGGGCTCGGCGGGAGGGCTCGCCGGGGGGTTGGCGGCGCTTGGCGCCACCCTGACCGAGGGCTTCGAGCTGGTCGCCGACCACGTCGGCCTTGAGGTGATGCTCGAAGACGCCGACGCGGTTCTGACCGGCGAGGGTCTCTGCGATGCCGCCTCCTTCGAGGGCAAGGTGCTCGGCGGCGTCGCCGGACTGGCCGCCTCGCTGGGCCTGTCGGCGGGAGCGGTGGTGGGTGAACTCGACGACGGCCTCGAGCTGCCCCCGGGCTTCGAAGTCGCCTCGCTGGTTGCTGGCGTCGGACGAGAGGCAGCGCTCGGTGATCCCGCTCGCTCGGTGACGCTCGCCACCGAGCGGATGCTCGACGCCCTGCTTCCGGGCTGAGCTGCTTCCGAACCCAGCCGCTGCCCGACGGGCGTCCGGTTGGGTCAGCGGGCGGAGTAGTCGTCCACCTTGAGCATCGGAGGCAGCTCGCCCAGGTCGACCTCGGCCACCGAGAGGTCGGGCCGCTCCAGGGTCATGCGCTCGCCGATCAGCCGGGGATCGACCCGGGCCAGGATGGCGGCGGCCACCGCGGCGGCCTGCGGGCCCAGCTCCGACAACGGCCGGTTTCGGTGGGTGCGTACGTCGAGGTCGACCTGGGTGATCGACTCGGTGCCCATGGCGGCGGCGATGTCGATCAGCAGCCCGACATCCACCCCGTAGCCGCGTACGAAGCTCAGGCGTTCCAGCACCGACCGGCGCCCACCGAACTCGCCCGACAGCGGCTGGGCCACCAGCGCCAGGTGGGGGAAGAACATCGACAGCAGGGGTCGGGCAACCAACTCGGTGACCCGGCCGCCCCCGGTGCCGTTTTCGCCGGGCCGGCGATAGTGGCCTTTGGTGAACTGCACGTCGGTGTTGCTCAGCAACGGACCGAGCAGTCCGGTGACGAAGTGGCTTGAGAAATCGGTGATGTCGGCGTCGCACCACACGATGACGTCGCCGGTGCTGGCAAACAGCGACTTCCACAGCACTTCACCCTTGCCATGCCCGGAGCCGAACTCGGGCAACAACGACGACGACGCCACCACCGTGGCCCCGGCGGCCTCGGCCTCCCTGGCGGTGTTGTCGGTGGAGTGGTCGTCCATCACGATCAGCTCGTCCACGAGCCCGCCGACGACCAGATCCCGGTGCAGAGCCGCCACGATGTCGCCGACCGTCCCGTCCTCGTTGCGGGCCGGGATGGCAACGGTGACCCGGTCGGTGCGGGTGGCGGCCAGCCGGGCGACATCGAAGTCGCGATGGCTGGCCTGACGGAGCGGGCCTGCCAAGAAGGGCGGCCCCGGGAGGGTTGAGGAGGATGGCGCGGTCATGTGATTGGGCTCGGACTGAACGGGCCCCCGGGGTCAAGCCGAGCGCCGACGAGCGCTCCGATCATACGGCGTCGGGGTGCGTCGGCACCGGTCGGGTGGCGCGCGCCGACCGCGAAACGATGGGTGGGGAACATCGAGCGGGACGTGAGCGTTCTCCGGGAACGCGTCTGTGTCGCTACGATCGGCCGCTCGCGAGCCGGCGTCCGTCGGCCCGTCCAACTTCGAGTTCGCCCCGACCCAAGGAGGCCTTTGCGATGGCCGTGACCGTTCGTATCCCCACCACCCTTCGAACCCTGACCGGTGGCACCTCTTCCGTCGACGTCGCAGGCACCAACGTCGGCGAGGTACTCGCCTCGCTTGAAGAGGCCTACCCGGGGTTCCGCGAGCGGATCTTTGGTGACGACGGTCAGTTGCGACGCTTCGTCAACGTGTTCGTTTCCGACGAGGACGTGCGCTACCTCGACGGGTTGTCCACGCCCGTGCCCGATGGCGAAACCGTGGCGATCGTTCCCGCCGTCGCCGGGGGCTAGCAGGCCGACGGTCCGCCGCTGGTGGCCGAGTGCCCGACCGCTGGGGGACGGCCGGCGCGGCGGACACATCCGCCGGGCGCCCCCGCCGGCCCCGGTTGGGCTACAGGTCGTCCCGGTTGCGCATGTAGGTGATCGCCGCCCAGCCGGGCGCCACCGGCAGCCAGAAGGTGGCCAGGCGAAACAGGAACACGGCCGGCACGGCGACCGCTGTGGTCATGCCCACGGCGGTCAGCCCGGCGATGTAGGCGGCCTCGGAGGCGCCCAACCCACCAGGGGTTGGTGCGGCCGCCTCGACGAACGCACCGGTGAGGTAGACGACGCCCACCTGGACGAAGCTGGCCGACCCGCCGAAGGCCAGAACCGACACGTACAGCGCCACCAGGTTGGCCATCGTCGTGATCGCCGAACCGCCGAAGAGCGACGCCACCTTGCCCGGTCGGGTGGCGATTCCGACCACGCCGTCGCGGGCCCGGCGAAGGGCGTCGATGAGGTTCTGGAGAAACACCCGGCGACCCCACGGCGTGGCCATCACCAGGCCGGACACCGCAAGGACGACCGCCACCAAACCGAGGACGGTGGTCAGCGATGGCAGGCCGAGGCCGAGGCCGCCGCTGGAGCGGCCGGCGGCGGTGATGAAGGACGCCACCAACAGGATGTGCACCGCAAACCCGGCGACGACCGACATACCGACGCCGGCGGCGGCGACGGCTGCATCCACCCCCTGCTTGGTGAGAAAGCGCAGGTTGAGGGCCATCCCGCCCACCTTGGCCGGCGTGATCGTGTCGGAGAACGCTGCGGCCACCTGGGCGAGCACCGCCTGCAGGATCGGCACCCGGTTGGGCACGCCGCCGACCAGGGCCAGGCCTGAGCCGACGTAGCTCACCGCCGAGCACAACAGCGCCACCGCCGCCCACCACCAGTTGGCCGACTGGGTCTCGTCCCACAGGTTGCCGGCCGACGCCAGCTGTGGCACCAGGAAGTAGGCGGCGCCGCCGATCATCGAGATGGTGAGGATGCGGCGGGTGCTGAAGCGCGACAGGTCCTCGGCGTCGGGCACCTCCTCGATCGAGGTACGCTTGGCCACCTCGCTGCGCAGCGCCTTGAAGCCGTCCTGGCTGAGCGCATCCCGGGTGACGGTGGTTGCGGCCAGGGGCTGCATGCGGGAGAGCGCCTCGACGAGCGGATCGCGCCCGAGGACCTTGAGCGCCGCCGCCACCGCCGCCTGCGGCCCGACGACCGCCGCGGTCGAGGCGAGCAACTCGACGATGTCGTCGGTCAGCTGAACGTCGTCGGCCGCCACCTCCGAGCCGACGAAGCCCACCAACCAGATGTGGTCGTCGTCGTCGATCATCAGGTTGTCCACCCGAAATTGCCGGTGGGCGATGCCGGCGCGACGCAGCGCCGCCAGCTGGGCCCAGGCGTCCTCGAGCGCGCCGACGAAGCGGTGCTCGTCGACTTCCGCCAGGTCGGTGGCGGTGACGAACTCGGTCACCAGCATCATGCCGTTGGCCCCGGTTGACCCGAATGCGAGCACCCGCGGGGTTCGGACGCCCAGGTTGTGGGCCTGAAGCGATGACAGCGCCTCGTGGTTGGCCTCCCCCCGAAGGGTCCCGACGCTGCGCTCCCCCCTGGGTGCCTTCAGGCGCAACCGCCGCCACAACCGGGAGAGCAGCTCGGCGGCGTGGCGGTTGGGCCCGCGTACTTTGATGGCGATGTCGGAGCCGTCCTCCAGCGTGCCCTCCCAGCGCACCGAGGTGGGGGTGCTCGTCGGGTGGGGGGCGGTCGAGGCCAGGCTGACCGGCAACAGCCCGAGCCGCCGCAGCGAGGCGACGACCGACGCTCCACTCGGATCCTGGTTTGGTGTCTTGAAGATGATGCCGATCAACGCGCCGGCCACCGTGCCGACCCCCAGGTCGACGAGCACGCCGAGAAATCCGGACGTGGACAGCACGGACACGGCGGCGATGTAGATGACGGTGGTCCACCACCAGGCGTTTCGCCACCGGGCGCTCAGCCACGGCCCACCCAGGACGAGCGCCGCCACCGTTGCGCCGAGGATGGGGGAGGTGGAGATCGTCGGGATCGACTGCCCGCTCAGCCGCTCGGCCAGGAAGCCGTCGAGGGTGCTCGACGACGACATAGCCACGACCACGCGTTCGGCGGCGAAGCTGAGCGCCGCTCCGGCCAGCGCCGCCAGGTTGAGGGTGAGGGCGGTCCGGAACCGTCGTTGGCTGAGCAACACCCAGTTGATCGCCCCCACGACGGCGACCAGGGCGTAGACCCCCAGCGAACTCACCAGGGTTTGGAGGACGTCGGGCAAGGCGTCGAGCAGCAGCCGTTGGTTGTAGGCCAGCCCGGCTGCTGCGTCCTCGTAGAGCACGGCGATCACCAGGCCAACCAGGATGGCGACCGCCCCCACCAGCAAGCGCACGACGTAGGTGGGGGACCGCACCATGGCCGGTGAGGCTCGACCGATCAGCTCGCAATCCGGGGCGTCGTCGTCGCCGGTGACGAAACGAGGGTCGGCCTGAGCCATGGGTCGTGACCCTACTGGCCGCTGCCAGCGCCCTCTGGTTTCCGCACAGGCGCGCGCTCTCTCTGTCGGACAGGAGCTGCTTCTGTCAGAGCAGTCGGATCGATCGACGTGTGCCACAACGCTTCTCCGGGTCGTAGGGTGGCCCCATGACTTCGCCATCCGAACCCACCGTCGGCCAGGCCGTGTTACACCTGTTCTTCAAGGCTTCCGCCACCGCCGACCGGACCGCTGTCCTCGCCGCCCTCAAAGGCGGCAACGACGGGGACGATCAGGCGGTGTGTGCCGCGCTGTTGGGCCACAAGGCCGACCTGGGGGTCATGGCCCTCTCGTCGGATCAATGGCGGCTGCGGGGTTTACAGACGCAGCTGGTCGCCGCCGGTCTCGAACTGGTCGACAGCTACGTGTCGCTCACCGAGGTCTCCGAGTACGCCAAGGGCATGCCCGAGTCCCGTATCCAGGAGCGGTTGTTCCCCACGTTGCCCCCGGAAGGCAAGCCGGCGTTCTGCTTCTACCCGATGTCGAAGCGTCGCGGCCCGGGGGCCAACTGGTTCACCCTCCCCTACGAGCAGCGTAAGAAGCTGATGTGGGAACACGGCACCTCGGGTCGGGCATTCGCCGGCCGGGTCACCCAGCTGATCACCGGCTCGACGGGCACGGACGACTTCGAGTGGGGCGTGACCCTGTTCGCCCAGCACCCCGACGACCTCAAGGAGGTGGTGTACACGATGCGCTTTGATGAAGCATCGTCGCGCTACGCCGAGTTCGGTCGGTTCTGGGTGGGCATGGTGGACGACCCGGACCAGGTGCTCGAGTCCCTCGGGGTTCGCTGAGAGCGGTCGGTCTGCAGTAGAGCTTGCGTTTGGGTGACATTCGCACCCGCAGGTGTGACGTCCGTTATGCTCGCCGCCTTGTGAGGGGGAAGCGAATGAACGTCGTAGTTGATCGCCGGTGACGACACCAATACGCCGTCTAGGCGTCGCGTTGGCGATGCTCGTCGGTATCGGTTCGATGACGATGTGGAGTTCGTCGGCTGGAGCTGCCGAGAGGACACCGCGCCAGAACACCAAGTGCGAGCGGCCGACGCTCCCTCGGCCCGAAGGCGCCTCGATCGCCGGTGTGCTGATCTCCGAGACGTGCGAGCCGGTCGTCGGGGTCGACATCAAGATCGAAAAGGAGGGTGGCGAGTCCCAGACCGTCACCTCCGACAAAGAGGGCATCTTCGTTCTCGGGGTGGGTGACGACCTCGGTACTTACACCGTCACCCTGCAGGTCGACTCCCTGCCCGACGGCGTCAAGCTGACCGACCCGGAGGCGGTGTCACGCACCTTCCGGCTGACCGCCGACAAGCGCCAGATCCAGAACTTCCCGTTCGGCGAGAGCACGCGACAGGCGGCGACCAAGCTTGACGAGATCCCGGGCAAGTTGGTCGACGGCGTGCAACTGGGGCTGATCATCGCCATGTGCGCCATCGGGTTGTCGCTGATCTACGGCACGATCCAGCTCACCAACTTCAGCCATGGCGAGATGGTGACCTTCGGTGCGATCATCACCTGGTACCTCAACCAGAGCGTCGGCCTGCCGCTGCCGCTCGCAGCCGTGCTCGGCGTGCTGATCGGTGCGGCGTCGGGAGCCGGGCTCGAGCTGGGGCTGTGGCGGCCGCTGCGGCGGCGCAAGCTCAGCCTGTTTGGCCTGATGACGGTCAGCTTCGGGCTGTCGCTGTTGGCGCTCAACCTGTTCCAGTACTTCTTCGGCGCCCGCAACAAGCCCTACACCGGCACGGTGGGTGGTGGTGGGTTCGAGCTGGGTTCCCGGGTGATCCCCGCACGTACGGTCATCACGATCGTCATCGCCCTCGTTGTGCTCGGGGCGGTCGGAACCTTCCTGCGCACGGCTCGCTTCGGTAAGGCGATGCGGGCGGTCGCCGACAACCCGGCGCTGGCAGCCTCGTCGGGCATCGACGTCGACCGCGTGGTGTTGTTGGTGTGGGTGATGGGCGCCGGGTTGGCTGCCATGGGCGGCGTGTTGTACTCGACCAGCTTCCAGGTGAACTTCATGGAGGGTCAGCAGCTACTGCTGTTGATGTTCGCCGGCATCACCCTCGGTGGCTTGGGCACCGCCTTCGGTGCCGCTGCGGGCTGCTTCCTCCTGGGCCTCGCCATCCAGTTGTCCACGCTGTTCATCCCCACGTCGCTGCGTAACGTCGGAGCGCTCGTCGTGTTGATCGTGGTACTGATGTTCGCGCCGCAAGGCATCTTCGGACGACGGGAGCGTGTGGGCTGATGGATTGGGGCTTCATCTTCCAGCAGACGCTGACGGCGTTGTTCACGCCACTGGCGCTCTTCTACATCCTGGGCGCCCAGGGGCTGAACATTCACTTCGGCTACACGGGCCTGTTGAACTTTGGTCAGGCCGGGTTCATGGCCGCCGGCGCCTACGGCACGGCGATCAGCTACACGAACTGGGGTTGGCCCCTGTGGGCCGCCATATTGTTCGGCGTCCTCGCAGCGGTCGTCCTCGGCCTCATCCTCGGGTTACCCACCCTGAGGCTGCGGGGCGACTATCTGGCGATCGTCACGATCGCGGCGTCGGAGATCATCCGCCTGACCGTGCGATCCGAAGCGGTCGAGAGCGTCACGGGCGGCAACTCTGGCATCAACGAGTTCGCCAACGGGTTCTATGACGCCAACATCTTCTCCAACAGCGGGCGCTACGTCCTGGGACCGCTGTCGTTCCGCGGGCAGGAACTTTGGGTGATGTTGTGGGGTTGGCTGCTTGTGGGGTTCTTTGCCCTGCTCACCTACCTGCTGATGCGCAGCCCTTGGGGACGCGTGCTCAAGTCGGTGCGCGAGAACGAGGACGCCGTGCGTTCGCTGGGCAAGAACGTTTACGCCTACAAGATGCAGTCCCTCATCCTGGGCGGCGTCATGGGCGCCTGCGGCGGAATCATCCTGGCGCTGGCCAAGAACTTTGCCGGGCCCGACGACTTCGCCACCAAGGCGACGTTCATCGCCTACACAGCGCTGATCCTGGGCGGGGCCGCCACCACCTTCGGACCCGTGATCGGCGGCATGATGTTCTGGTCGATCTTCACCTTCGTTTCCGAGACCGCCGATCAGGCGGCCAAGGCCAACATCATCCCCAATTCGGTGATGACCGACGTCCAGGCGGGCGTCATCCCCTTCATCTTCCTCGGCATCGCCCTGATGGTGCTGATGGTGTTCCGACCCCAAGGGATCTTCGGGGATCGAAAGGAGCTCGAGGTCGATGTCCGCTGACGACGCCCCCACCTACACCGGTCCCGGAGATGCCGCCACGGTCCCCAGCGGTCCGCCCCGCCCCGACGCAGCCACCGCTCCGCCGGCCGAACTGGTCGCACGGGACCGCGCCCTCGAAGCGAAGGTGCTCGCCGACGTGCCTCGCGAGCCCGGCGCCCCCAAGCCCGATCCGATCCTGGTCGCCGATGGGGTCACCCGTCGCTTCGGCGGCGTCACGGCCGTCAACGTCGACCATGTCGAGTTTCAGCGCGGGGCGATCTCCGCCCTGATCGGGCCCAACGGTGCCGGCAAGACCACCTTCTTCAACCTGCTGACCAACTTCGACAAGGCGACCTCCGGGGCGTGGACGTTCAACGGCAAGAAGCTCGCCGGCGTTGCGCCGCACAAAGTGGCCCGCCTGGGCATGATCCGCACCTTCCAGCTGACCAAGTCGTTGTCCAAGCTGTCGGTCATCCAGAACATGATGTTGGGCGCCACCCACCAGCGTGGGGAAAGTTTCCTGACGGCGATCGTTCCGCCGCTGTGGTCCGCCCAGGAGAAGGAGATCACCGAGCGCGCCGACCTGTTGTTGGAACGCTTTCGCCTGGCCCACATGCGTGAGGAGTTTGCCGGCTCGCTGTCCGGCGGCCAGCGCAAGCTGCTCGAGATGGCCCGGGCGCTGATGGCCGAACCCGAACTGATCATGTTGGACGAGCCGATGGCCGGCGTCAACCCGGCACTGAAGCAATCGCTGCTCGGCCATATCCTGTCACTGCGGGACGAGGGCCGTACCGTGATCTTCGTCGAGCACGACATGGACATGGTGCAGGAAATCTCCGACTGGGTGACCGTCATGGCTGAAGGCCGGTTGATCGCCGAAGGCACGCCGAGCGATATCAGTTCCAACGACGCAGTGATCGACGCCTACCTGGGCAGCCATCACGATCTCGACCTGAGGCCGGACATTCTCACCAACCCGAGCGAGGGGTCGGTGGAAGCCGAGCCGGATGCCGGCACGCTGGAGGCGCCCTGATGGAATACATCGACCAGCCGGCACGCACCGAGGACTTGGGTGGACAAACCGCCGGCCGGGAGATGTCTGACGAAGCGATCTCCGACGAGGACAAGGCGCTCGGCGCAGGCTTCGGGCATCTCGCCCCACAGCACCTGTCGAAGGATCCGCAGCCCGGCGAGCCGATCCTGGTGGCCGATGATCTGATCGCCGGGTACGTTCCCGGCGTCAACATCCTCAACGGTTGCTCGGCGGTGCTCAACCGGGGCGAGATGGTCGGCATCATCGGCCCCAACGGCGCCGGCAAGTCCACGCTGCTCAAGGCGATCTTCGGGCTGATCACGGTCACGACCGGCGTCGTCAGCCTGCGCGGCGAGAACATCACCTCGATGAAGGCCCACCAGCTGGTGAGCCGGGGCGTCGGGTTTGTTCCCCAGACCGAGAACGTCTTCGCGGCACTCACGGTGCGCGAGAACATGGAGATGGGCGCCTTCCTGCGGCCGTCGGTGGTCAAGGAGCGCTTTGCCCATGTCGCCGAGCTGTTCCCCCGCCTGGGCGAGCGCGCCAGCCAGCAGGCAGGGTCGCTGTCCGGGGGCGAGCGCCAGATGGTGGCCATGGGGCGGGCGCTGATGATGGAGCCATCTGTGCTGCTGCTCGACGAGCCCTCCGCCGGCCTCTCGCCGGCGTTCCAGGACGAGGTGTTCATCAACTGTCGGCGCATCAACGCCACCGGCGTGTCGATCCTCATGGTCGAGCAGAACGCCCGGCGTTGCCTGCAGGTATGTGACCGGGCATTCGTGCTCGACCAGGGCAAGAACGCCATTGCCGGCACCGGCGCCGAGCTGTTGCACGACCCCAAGGTGATCGAGCTGTACCTGGGCACCCTGGCCAAAAACCGCAACCCGGACTGAGTACCGGGTCCGGCCGGACCCGATGAGGTAGTGAGACGCCCGGCGAGGTAGCACCTGGCGGGAGGCCGCTTCGCTATGCCTCCCGCGCAGGCACCACCTCGCCGTGCCCGCCCTCGCTCCGCATCTCCGAACTGGGGAGTTGAGAGCGCTGTCTGGCGGTCGTTTGGGCTCCCGAGTTGCGTGCCCTTTGTGAACTGGGGAGTTGAGAGCGCTGTCTGGCGGTCGTTTGGGCTCCCGAGTTGCGGCCCCACACCCCCACCCCGTTCAACCGGTGGCGAGACGCGATACGGGCCGGTCCCCGTAGGAACCGGCCCGATCGAGTTGTCAGTGCCGCCGCAGCGGCGTCTGAGCGATGGCTACTTGCCGGCCTCGAAGTTCTCGGCCAGTGCGTTCCCCATGTTGCCGTCCACGCCGTACACCGGCACGGCTGACGGGCCGATACCCTGCTCGATCATCGTCGAGAGGATCTTGGAGCTCTCGTCGAATCCGATCAGCGCAACCGCGTCGGGGTCGGCGCTCTTGGCCTTGCCAACGATGTCGGAGAAGTCGGTCGCCTTGGGGTCGTAGATTTCCTTGCCGACCACCTCGGCGCCACCAGCCTCGAGCGACTTCTGAAGGTCATCGGCCAGGCCGGTGCCGTAGTCGTCGTTCAGGGCGAGGATGAACACGGCCTGGTGGCCGTCCTCAAGGATGACGTCGGCCAACACGGAACCCTGGAGGATGTCGGACGGGGCGTTGCGGAAGTACAGGCCCTTGTCGTTGTAGTCCGAGAACTCCTTGGACGTGTTCGCCGGGGAGAACATGATGACGCCGGCGTTCACGATCGTGTCGATCACCGACAGGCTGACCGAGGAGGAGGCGGCGCCGATGATGGCGTCAACATCCTTGGCCAGCAGGGTGCTGACCGTCTTCGGTGCAACGCCGTTCTCGGTGTCGCCCGAGTCGCCCTCGATGTGGACGACGTCGTTGCCGAGCACGCCACCGGCCTCGTTCATCTCCTGGACGGCCAGGTCGACGCCGGCAAACTCCGGCGGGCCGAGGAAGGCGAGCGAGCCCGTCTTGGGCAGCAGGGACCCGATCTCGAGGGTGCCGTTGCCTTCACGGGTGCCTTCGACCGCCACCTGGTCGACGTCGGCTTCCTCAGGTGCGGTGGCCACGATGAACTGGGTCTTGGAGTCGTCGAGGCACTCGGTCGTGTCCTCGCAGTCGGTGGTGCCGAACTGAAGGACGCCATAGGAGGCCTCCGTCGGTTCACCGTTGCCCGAGAACTCCAACGGGCCGGACTGTCCGTCGTAGTCGATGTCGGTGCCGGCCTCGATCAGCTTCTTGCATGCTGCGAAGTCGGTGCACTTCTCACCGTCGCGGGTGATGCCGTTGATCTTCTCGGCCATGGCCGAGCCGTCGGTCTTGGCCTCGGTCGCTGCCAGGCCAAGGATGATGGCGGCGTCGTAGCTTTCCGCTGCGTAGTTGAAGTCGACCAGCGAGGGATCGATCTCCATGAGACGACCCTTGAACTCGTCGCCCAAGTCGACCAACGGGGTGGTGCCCTTCATGCCGATGAGGCTGTTGTCGTTGCCCCCGCCGGACTCGTCGGTCTTCTGGGTGGTATCGCTGGAACTCTCGTCGTCGTTACCGCATGCTGCGGTGACGAGCGAGAGCGCCAACACGCCCGCCGCGAGGCGGGTCCATTTGCGCTTGTGGAACATCTTCCCTCCGTGTGGTTGTCCCTCATCGAAGCCCGGGGGCCCCTCAACCGAGGGGGGTTCCCTCCGGTCCGAATGAGACCTTAGTGGGCGACGGCCGTCACAGTATGAAATCTCACGTGTGCTCGCCGTCAACTGGTGAACGGGGTGAAGTCCGACGTCGGACAGACGGTCTCGGGGGCACCGGCGCAGCTACACCCCCTGTTCACCGACTCGAAACGGACTGGAAACACGCGGTCCGTACGGTCCTCCGTGTCGTCCCCCAACCCCGACGTCGGCCCGTTCGTCGGGCCCGACGGCGTCGTTCACCCTGGAGGTAGTGATGGATTCCGGATCGCTCAGTTGGATGATGGTCTGCACCGCGCTGGTGTTGTTCATGACCCCAGGTCTTGCGCTCTTCTACGGCGGCCTGACCCGCACCAAGAGCACGCTCAACATGATGATGATGAGTCTGTGGTGCATCCTCGTCGTGCCCCTTGTCTGGGTGGTGCTCGGCTACACGCTCGCCTTCCGAAGCGCGGGACCGTTCATCGGCAACCTCAGCGCTGTCGGCCTGCGGGGAATCTCCCCGTTTGAGAACGTCGGGGTGCCGGAGATGGCCTTCGTCGCCTTTCTGGCGACCTTTGCCGCCATCACCCCGGCGCTGATCTCCGGAGCTGTGGCGGATCGGATGAAGTTCTCGGCCTGGGCGATCTTCGTGCCCGTCTGGTCGCTGTTGGTGTATGTCCCGGTGACCTACTGGGTTGCCAACCCGGAGGGTTGGTTGAAGGTGCGAGGGTCGCTCGACTTTGCCGGTGGCACGTCGATTCACATCAATGCCGGCATCGCAGCGCTGGTTGCCGCCGTCATGCTGGGCAAGCGAAAGGGCTGGCCCAGCGACGGGTTCCTACCCCACTCGATGCCTCTGGTGCTGATCGGCACCGCCATCCTGTGGTTGGGCTGGTTCGGCTTCAACGCCGGCTCGGCCGGGGCCGCCGACGGCCACGCGCTGGCGGCGCTGATGGCCACGTTCGTGGGCTCCTCAGCCGGCGGGCTGGGCTGGGTGCTGACCGAACGCGTCCGCGACGGGGCGTTCACCACGCTGGGGGCGGCCTCGGGCGTGGTGGCCGGGCTGGTGGCGATCACCCCCGCCTGCGCCTACGTCGACCCGATGGGGGCGATCGCCATCGGCTTGCTGGCCGGGGTCGTGTGCTCCCAGGCGGTGTCGCTGAAGCGGCGCTTCGGCTACGACGACTCTCTCGACGTGGTGGGCGTGCACTTCGTCGGCGGGCTGGTCGGCTCGCTCATGATCGGGTTGTTGTCCAACCCGGGCGCAACCGGCTGGGAGGAGGGCCGTGGGCCTGGGCTGGCCCAGCCCGGGCTGCTGTTCGGCGGCGGTCTCGGCCTGCTGGGCGAGCAGGTGCTTGCCAACGCGGTCACCATCGTGTTCTCCGGGGTGATGACCGCCGGCATCTTGTACGCCCTGTCGGTCACGATCGGCCTGCGGGTCGACGATGAGACCGAGGTGGAGGGGCTCGACCGGGCCCAGCACGCCGAGACCGCCTACCACCAGGCCGGCCTGGCGGTCGGCACCCGGTCATGAGCACGGGAGCACCGGCAAAGGTCGGCCCCCCGCCCGCCAGTTCTGCATCCGAACACCCCAACGAAAGGAACCAGTGATGAAGGCGATCACCGCAATCGTGAAGCCGTTCAAGCTCGAGGACGTCAGAAACGCCCTGAAGGAGGCCGGCATCGCCGGACTTACCGTGACCGAGGTGCAGGGCGTCGGGCGCCAGGGAGGGCACACCGAGACCTATCGGGGCGCCGAATATCAGGTCGATTTCGTCCCCAAGCTGCGCATCGACGTGATCGTCGACGACGAGCGGGCTGGAGCGGTCGTCGACGCCATCGTGGCGGCGGCGGCCACCGGCAAGATCGGCGACGGCAAGGTGTGGGTCAGCCCGGTGGAGGACCTGGTTCGGATCCGTACCGGCGAGCGGGGCCGGGACGCTGTCTAGGCCCGGGCCTGCACTCGATTGGGTCATCGGCCAGCGCACCCTCACCGGCCGGGCCCTGCGGCGATCCCTCGATGAGGCGACGGTCGGGTGGCTGCGGGCGCTGTGGGCTGACGCAGTCGCGGGGCTGACCGACGACCCCTCCGAAGAAGGCAAACGGGCCGGAGCCTCCAACGTGGCGCTGGTCGGTGTTGGCGGCACCGGGCGGGGCGATCGGGCGCCTGGCAGCGACCTCGACCTGATCATCGTGTACGACGAGCGGGTTGGTGACCCGCCGCCTGCGGCGATGGTCGACGCCCTGTGGTATCCGGTGTGGGATTCGGGGATCGGCCTTGGTCACGCGCTACGCAGCATCGGGGGATTCCTCGAGTTGGCCGATGCCGACCTCGACACCGCGACATCGCTGTTCAGCCTGCGCCACCTGGCGGGCGATCGGGCGGTCACCGATCGATTGCAGACCGCAGCCGAGGGCCAGCGCTCCCGTCTCGGGTCGCAGTGGATGCGGCGCCTGGTGGATAGGACCGAACAACGTCACCGACGCTGCGGTGAGGTTGCCCACGAACTCGAGCCCGACTTGAAGGAGGGCCGAGGCGGGTTGCGCGACGTCCACACGCTCGGCTGGATCGAGACGCTTGGGTCGCCGTTGCCCCGCGAGGTGGGGCGCCTGATCGATGAGGCCGAGGAGGTGCTGTGGGCGGTGCGGGCGGAGCTGCACCGGGTGACCGGACGGCCCGGTAACCGCCTGGTGCTCCAGGAGCAGGCCACCGTGGCCGAGCGGTTGGGATACGCGTCGGCCGACGACCTGGCCCGGTCGATCTCGGCCGCTGCGCGCGAGGTGTCGTGGGTGATCGATGACCTGTGGCCGGAGCTCACCAGCCACCGCCGCCGCCAGCCCGGTGCCGACGTCGTGCTGCGGGATGACCCCGATCTCGCAGGCGAGGTGGTTCGGGTGGCCGACGAGGTGATGTTGGTGGGGCAACGGCACCGGATGAGCGACCCCCGTTGGGCACGGTCCGCCGACGCTGCGCCGTTGGTACAACAGGGTGGCGACGTGTCCCCGCAGGGAGAACGCGACGTACCGCCGGCTGGAGGGCGGACCGCAGCGATGGTCGATGACGCCGAGTGGAACCTCACCAGCGTGCTTCGCCTGGCCGTGGCCGCCGCCGAACGTGGGCTGCGCCTGCGACGCGACACCCTCGTCGACCTGACCGAGCTGGCGCCGATCCCGACCCCATGGGATGCTCAGGCGAGACGCCTGTTCTGTCGGCTCGTCGGCGCCGGTCCGCCGGCGGTGGGGGTCATCGAGGCGCTCGACCGCCTCGGGTTGTGGTCGGCCATCCTCCCCGAGTGGGAGGCGGTTCGGTGCGCGCCTCAGCGCAACCCCTATCACCGCTTCACAGTCGATCGTCACCTCACCGAGTGCGCTGCGATGGCGGCGGCGCTGGCCGGACGGGTCGACCGGCCGGACCTCCTGGTGTTGGGAGCGCTGTTCCATGACCTGGGCAAGGGCCGGCCAGGTGACCACAGCGAGGTCGGTGCCCAGCTGGCCCGAGGGGCGATGGAGCGCATGGGGTTTCCCGCACGCGAAGTTCGAGTGGTCGCCACGATGGTGGCCCACCACCTGTTATTGCCCGATGTGGCGACCAGGCGAGACCTCGACGACCCGACCACCGTTGCCCTGATCACCGACCATATCCACTCGGTGGCCGAGGTGCGTTTGCTCGCCGCCCTGGCCGAGGCCGATGGGCGGGCCACCGGCCCGACCGCTTGGGGCTCGTGGAAAGCCGTGTTGGTGCGCACCCTCGCCGACCGGGCGGTGGGCGCCCTGGCCGGTGTGGCACCGGAGGGGGATGCTCCGTTGGCCGCACCGCTGGGGGCCGACCTTGCGGTCGAGGGCTTGTTGGCCGCCCGGCGACCGGCGTTGACGGGGGAGGGCGACCGTCTGGTCGTGTGTTGGCCCGATCGTCCCGGGTTGTTTGCCCGGGTTGCCGGCGTGCTGGCGCTGCGCAGTGCGCAGATCCTGGCTGCGTCGGCCTCGTCCTGGGACGGCTGGGCGGTCGAGGTGTTCCGCGTCCGCACGCCCTCGGGTGAGGCCCCGCGTTGGGACTCGATCCTCCCCGAGTTGCAGGAGGCCCTCAACTCGCGCCTGGCGCTGAGGGCCCGGCTGGCCGAACGGGCCGAAGCGGAGCCAGCACGGGACTGGCCGGGCACGATGGCCGAGCCGACGATCACCTTCGATGAGGGCACCGGCGTCACGGTGATCGAGGTGGCCACCGCCGACCGGGTGGGTCTGGCCTTCTCGCTGGCATCGGCCCTGGCGGAGTTGGACTGCACGATCGTCAAGGCCACCCTCAGCACGCTGGGCCCCAACGCGGTGGATACCTTTTCGGTGTCGGAGGCAACTGGCGGCCCGCTGGCCGATCGACGGCGCGTGGCGGCGGTGCGCCAGGCGCTTCTCCATGCGGCCATAGCGTGAGCGGACCTCCCGCACGGCGGGTGCCCACTAGGGTCGCCGGCAGTGGAACGCATCACCGAATCCGACCTCATCCGCTGGTCTGAGGCGCTCGCGGGCATCGCGCGCAACGGGTTGGGATTCACCGAAAGCCTCTACGAACAGGAGCGTTACGAGGAGGTGCTCGCCGTGGCGACCGACATGCGGATGGCCGCTCGTCGGACCACGCTCGACCCCTCCCAGCTGGTCGTCGAGTCGATGAAGACCGCCACCGGTTACGTCACCCCCAAGATTGCGGTTGGCGCGGTAGTCGGCAACGACGACGGCGAGATCCTGTTGATCCAGCGGGCCGATTCGGGCGTGTGGCTCTACCCGACCGGGTGGGCCGACATCGGCTACTCGCCGGCCGAGGTGGCCGAGAAGGAGGTGGGGGAGGAGACCGGCATCATCGCCCGGGCCGAATCGCTGATCGCCGTGTTTGACGGGCTGAGGCGCGGGTTCTCCGCCGAGCCGCTGTACTCGCTCATCTTCAAGCTGCGGCCGATCGGCGGCACCCTGGTCCATCACCCCCTCGAGTGCCTCGACGTCGGCTGGTTCGATCGGGACTCGCTACCCGAGCCGCTGGCGGGCGCCGGCAATTGGGTGGACGTCGCCTTTGACGCCATCGACGGCGGTGGGCAGGCTCCGTTCTTCGACCCGCCCCGCAGCGACGTGTGGATTCCCGAGGGCGAGCCCCTTCCAACCGGCGAAGAACCGACTGCGACGAGCGAGAACGAGGAGCAAACGAATGGTTGAGGTACGCGAGGTCAGCGAGATGGAGCCCGGCCTCACCGAGGCGATGGCGGCATTGTTGCCGCAGCTGTCCAAGTCGGCCCCGCCCCTCACCGAGCAGGTTTTGGCCGGGGTCGTCACCCACGAGGCCTGTCACTTCCTTGTCGCCGAGGAGGGCGGGACGTTGCTCGGCAGCCTCACGTTGGTGGTGTTTCCCATCCCTACCGGCGTTCGGGCGTGGATCGAGGATGTCGTCGTCGATGGCGATGCTCGCGGCAAGGGTGTCGGTGCGGCGCTCAACCAGTTTGCGTTGGAGGTGGCGGAGTCGCTGGGCGCCCGTTCGGTCGACCTGACCAGCCGTCCCACCCGCGAGGCCGCCAACCGCCTGTACAAGCGCCTCGGGTTCGTGCAGCGCGACACCAACGTCTATCGCCACAGCGGCTGAAGCCAGTCACTCAGGGGTGGCGAGCCTCAGTTCGTCGCCGTGTTCGACGATGATGATGAGCGGACCGAGGAACCGATCGAGATCGGTGCTGCGCCTGCGTAGCGGCTTGATCAGTCGCTTTGGGTGAGGCGCCAGAGCTGGTTCTGGTCGACCGAGACGGCATAGACCTCACCGTCGGCTGCGGTGCCGAAGCTGGTGATGCCGGGCACTTCGGCCCCCAGGTCGAGGTCGGTCACACCGCTGTCGGCGGGCTGCAACCCGTGCAGCACACCCTCACACAGGTCGGCCCACAGGTAGACCCCGTCGAGGTCAGCCAGGCCGGGAGAGTCGCGCACGACGACGCCGCCGGTCACCGAGCAACGACCGTCGGAGTGGGCGTAGTCGAACACCGGGTCGATCATGTCGCCCGGTTCGGCGGCCGGGTCGGGTCCGTCGGAGTACGGGTGCGCACCCTCGCGACGGTTCCAACCGAAGTTGGCGCCCTTGCCCAGGCCATCGTTGGCGGGGAGGTGGTTGATCTCCTCCCACTCGCCCTGACCGACGTCGGCGATCCACAAGTCGCCGGTGGCCGAGTCGAAGCTGAAGCGCCACGGATTGCGTAGGCCGTACGCCCACGCCTCCGGGGCCGCCTCAGCGTTGTTGGATGGAGCCCCGTCGGGAGTGGTGCCGTCGGCGAACGGGTTGTCAGCGGGGATCTCGTAGGGTTCATCGCCGTCCGGTGTCGGCCGCACCCGCAGCATCGACCCGAGCAGGGTGGCGGGGTTCTGGCCGTTGTCATCCGGGTCGCCGGCGTCGCCACCATCGCCCAGCCCGAACCACAGCAGCCCCTCGTCGTCGACGACGAGGTTGCCGCCGTTGTGGTTGGAGAACGGCTGCGGGACGACCAGCATCTCCCGGCCCGAGGCGCCGGCCACGCCGTCGGCCCCCATCGGGAAGATCTTGATGACGCTGGCGCCGTCCTCGGCTCGGGTGTAGCTGGCGTACAGCTCGTCCTCGTCGGGGGAGATGGCCAGGCCCAACAACCCCTTCTCGCCCGACGTGTCGCCCACGTCGGCGGTGACGTCGAGCACCAGCTTGGAGCCCGACGGAGCTTCGGGGTCGACCCGACGGACCGTGCCCGCCCGCTCGGCGATGAGGAGCGTGCCGTCGGCGGCCCCCAGCACCACGGTGGGGGCATCCAGTTCGACGTCGAGCGCGGTGGCGGTGACCGCCGGCCCGGAGGATGCCGGAGCCGCAGAAGTTTCATCCGAGTTGGACTTGGAGGTGCCATCGCCGCTTCCGCCGTCGGAACAGCCGGAGGTTGCGAGCAGCACGGCCGCCCCGGCAACCCCGAGCCAACGCCGGGCCACCCGAGGCGTTCCTTGGTCGGATGCCACGGCGGCGGCGTTCGCCGGGGAGCGTCTCACTCGTCGAGATCGGTGGGTTCGGTGCCGGTGAGCGGCACGGAGACCGTGCGGGCGGAGCCCTCCAGGTTGGCAACGATGCGCTTGCTGTAGCGGGCCAGCATCGCCCGGGGCACTCCGAAGCTGGACGGCTTGTCGCTGGTCATCAGCTGAAACACCCGGTCCTCCAGCTCGGCCATGAGGGCTTCGGCATCGGCACTGAACGCCTCGACGGCGTCGAGGTTTCGGGAGGCCATCACCTCGGCCGTGGTGCCGAACATCGCCGAGATCAAGCGGCGGTCCTCGTCGAAGACGTCCCGGTCGGGGGCAGTGGTGAAGCGCACGCCCTGGTTGGCCATGCCGAAGATGTTCTTGCATTGGTCGCCCACCCGTTCCAGGCGCTTGACGACCAGCAGGCTGGGCATGGTCAGGGTCATGTCCGCTTGGCCGTGAACCGCCGCGTGAACCACCAGCTCGCGGCGCACGGTCTCCTCCAGCTCGTTGACCTGGTCGTCGGTCTCGTGAACATCATCGCCGATGGCGGTGATGTTGTCGTCGGCGACCAGCGCCGACATGGCCAGATCGAAGCTGTGGCGGCAGGCGCCCAGCATCTCGGTGATCTGGCGGTCGACGGATTCGGTCACACCACCGCTACCGTCGCCTCGGAAAAAACTCATAACCATGGCGTTACCTCACCTCAGGATGGCGATCCCGAGAGCCGGGACCACGACGAAACAAAAACCGACAGCCGACACGACGGCGACTGGCCGGCGACCGGCGAACTCTCCCGTGGCGGTGGCCAGGCGGAGCGGGATCTCCCGCATTGCCGGAACGGGATAGAACAGCAGGATACCGCCGATGTTGAACAGGGTGTGCACCAGGGCGATCGTGAGGGCCTCGGGCCTGGAAATGGCCAGCGAGGCGAGGATCCCCGTGATCGTGGTGCCCACGTTGGCCCCGAGGGTCACCGGGTAGACGCTGCGCAGCGTCAGCACCCCGGAGGCGGCGAGGGGCACCATGATCGACGTGGTGATCGACGAGGACTGCACAGCCATCGTGATCACCAGGCCCAACAGCATCGCCGCCGCACCGCCGCTGCGGGCGAGGAAGGCGTTGATCGACTGTTCCATCCGGTCGGCGACCAGCGCCTTCATGTTGCTGGTGATGAATGCCAACGCCAAGAAGATGAACAACAGCCCGACGACGATCAACAACACCCCGAGCAGGGTGCCCGACGCCCCGGTGGCTTCCACCACCGACCGTACCCACCTGGCCGGGCCCTTGACCGCCGCCTGGATCGGGCTGTTGAAGGTGCCGCCGCCGCGGCCGACCAGCCTGTCGGTCAGCCACGTCGCCGAGCGGGCCAGCAAGTGGGTGGTCAACTCCAGGGGTAACAGCACCGCAACCGCAAGCAGGTTGAAGTAGTCGTGCACGGTGGCGGCGGCGAAGGCATCGCGCATCTCGTTGGAGCGGCGCAGGTGCCCGAGCGACACCAGCGTGGCGGTGACGGTGGTGCCGATGTTGGCGCCCATGATCATGGGCACCGCCGCCTCGACCGGCAACAACCCGGTGCCGACCAGGCCGACGATGGTCGAGGTGGTCACCGACGAGGACTGGGCCAGAACGGTGGCGAGGATGCCGACGCACAACGCCGCGATCGGGTTGTTGACGCTGGTGAAAAGCTGTTCCTGGACGCCTTCGCCCAGCGAGGAGATGCCGTTTTCCAGAACGGAGATGCCGACGAGGAACAGGTACAGCAGCCCGAAAACGAGCAGTGCCCGCACCGGGGTCGGTATCTGGCGGGTGTCGGTGTCGGTTACCGCGTCGCTCACGCCGCAGAGTCTGACCGATAACCGCGCGTCGCCGCGGAATCTTGCCGCTCAGGTTCGGTAACTGCGCGCCGATAGTGTGGTGGGGATGCATACCGCCGAAGACATCTGGGAGGAGGTTCCCGCAAAAACCTCCACCGACCGGATCAAGAAGCTGTGGAACCATCACCAGTTCCGCAAGCTGCTTCGCTACTCGGCGGTGTCGCTGGTGTTCGTGCCCCTGGGGCAGATCCTCCTTCAGTTGTTCCACTGGTGGCTGGGCATTGCTGTGGTGCCAGCGCAGCTGATCGCCGCCACCATCCTGACCCCACCCAACTTCCTGGCCAACAAGTACTACGTGTGGCGTCACGCCAACCGAGACAAGGTGCGCACCGAGGTCATCGTCTTCTGGGTGTCGGCCGTGCTCGGTACCGCCTTCGCCGCTTACTGTCTGTACCTGGTCGACGGTTGGCTGCCCGAGGACACCACCGCCGCCTGGGTGCGCGCCCTGGGCATCTTCGCTGCCCAGCTGATCGGCTACGGCGTCGTGTGGGCCGCCCGGTTTGTCTTCCTGGACAAGCTGGTGTTCACGGTGACCCACCTGAACGAAGACGAAACTTCCGAGGTCGTCGCTGACGTCAGCGGCGACCTCTTCCCCGGTGTCGTCTTTGACGGCGCCTCCCCCGATGTCCCCGGGCCGGCAGCGAGCCCCGACGCCGAGGTGGCTACCGTCGATGACGACTCCGACAAGTCGTCCGTCCCCGGCAGTTAAGCCTTCTGTGGTGGCCATCGGCGAACCGAGCGACGACGTCAAGCGAATGCTGGCGCTGTGAAACCTGAGGATCGACAGGCGGCCGAGGCCGCCCGAGGGTTCATGCCGCCCGACGAAGGGCTGGCGCTGCACGCCGCAGCTGTCGCCGCACTCACAGCCGTCGGGTCGGCACCCATGTTGGAGATCGGGTCGTACTGCGGAAAGTCGGCGCTCTATCTAGGATCGGCTGCTCGCGACGCGGGGCGAGTGTTGTTTGCGCTCGATCATCATCGGGGCTCCGAGGAAAACCAGGCCGGCTGGGAACATCACGACGCCGATCTCGTCGACCCGGACCTCGATCTCCTCGACACGCTGGCCACCTTCCGCAGCACGATCCATGAGGTGGGGCTCGAGCGGGTGGTCGTCGCGCTGGTCGGGCACTCGGAGGTGGTGGCGCCGGTGTGGGGGTCGATGCTGGCCCTGTTGTTCATCGACGGCGGCCACGGCAGCGAGCCGGCCCACCGCGACTACGAGCTGTGGACTCCCCACGTTGCCCCGGGTGGCACACTGGCGATCCACGACGTGTTTCCCGACCCAAACGACGGCGGGCGCCCGCCCTATGAGATCTATCTGCGGGCCATCGAGTCCGGCGAGTTCGTCGAGACCGGCCACACCGGCTCGCTCCGCCTGCTACGGCGCGTCTGATCCCGGAGCCTCCGAGGCGGGGTCATCCGAGGGTGGGGTGGCACCCACCTCCGAGGTTCCGGCCATCGGTGCGGCGGCGCTCCAGCGTGCCTTGGAACGACGGCTCTGACGGGTGACGAGGGCGAGGATCGCGCCGAGCATCAGGAGCATCCCGCCCAGCACCGCGTACTGGCTGCCGGTGCCCCGGTCCCCCTGGTAGGTGGGCTCGTGGCCCGAGTTCGGCCGGGGAAGGATGTTGTTGAGCGAGCCGCCCTTGTCGACCGGATCGGTTGGGGTGGTGTCGCCCGGAAGCGGGCTCTGCTCGACCAGCGGTGGAGGGGTGCTGGGCGTGACCTCGGTGGTCACCGAGGTCGGTGACCCGTTTGCCTCGGAAGTCGTCGGGGTTACCGCCGACGTCGGTGCCGGCCGTTCGGTGGCCCCGGACGGCGCCGCCCAGGCCACCGTCGTCAGCGGGAGGACGACGAGCAGCGCCACGGCGAGACCGCCGGCGAGGACCGAGCGTCGCAGGTCCCTCGTGCCGTCCGTCATGGGTCTGCCTGGTGAGCGGGGGGCGAATGGCTCGGTCATCAACACATCCTCTCGCCCGCCGAGCCCGTCCACTAGTCGGGCACGCCGGCCGGGAGGCGGTCGTGTTCGGCGAAGAGCCAGGAGGCGGGGCTGGCCCCTGAGAGCGCGTCGGCGGCGAGAACGACTGCCGCCGCGGAGTACGTGGACGTCTCGTTGGCTGGGAAGTAGTCCTCTTGGGGGTACACGATACCGGTCCAATAGTGGCCGTCGTCGTTGCGCAGTCGCTGCGCCCAGGCGAAGAGTTGGTTGGCAGCAGCGGTCTCGCCAACCGCCAGGTGGGCCATCGCGCACTCGCAGGTCTCGGCGGCGGTCACCCACGGCCGGTCCGACACGCAGCGAACGCCCCGCTCCTCCATCACGAACGCCGCCCAGCGGGACTGAAGCCGGTGGCGTCCCCGCTCGCCGGTCTCCACCCCGGCGAGCACCGGGTAGTACCAGTCCATCGCCCAGCGGTGCTTCGGGGCGAACGCCTCCGGCTCGTCGCGGATCACGCGCCCGAGCGCCTGGGCTGAGCGCACCCACTCTGGCCGCTCCTTGCCCAGCACCTCGGCCACCGCCACCGCACACCGCAGGCTGTGGGTGATCGAGGATGATCCGGTGAGCAGAGCAAACTCGAACGGGGTGCCGTCGGGTTTGCGGGCCCAGAACACCTCGCCGCGATCGGTCTGCAGGCCACGAACGAAATCGACGGCGCCGCTGAGCATGCCCCAGTTGGCGTCGAGGAACGAGCGGTCCTCGAACAGCAGCCAGTGGTGGTAGAGGCCGGCTGCCACATAGGCGATGCAGTTGGCATCGAACTTGGCTTCCTCCACCTCGCCGCCGGCCAGGTAGTACTGGTGCCACGAACCGTCGGCGTGCTGGAGGCGCTCCAACCAGGCGAAACCGGCCTCGGCCTCGGCCTTGCGCCCGTCGAGCATCAGCGCCATCAGCGCCTCGACGTGGTTCCAGGGGTCGGCATGGCCACCGGGGTACCAGGGCATCATGCCGTCGCTCAGCTGCCACTCGGCCAGCCGCTCGACGGTGAGCGTGAGGTCGGGGCCACTGAGAACGCCCTCGACGCCGCGTAGCCATCCGCTCGATTCGGTCATCGGCGGTGCTCCCTCATCGGAGCGGTCCGGTCATCGTCAACGCGTCCCCTCGGGCGGCCGGCGCGCTCGTCACCGTTCGTCCTGAGGGGACGTCGTGGGGCGCCGGGCGTAGGCGACCAGGCTCTTGCCCAGGGGGCGGGCCATCACCCGATCGAAGGTTCGGGTCACCCAGGGGGCCTTGGTCATGTCCCACACGAGCAGACGGTGGTAAGCGGCGACCGCCCGGTTGGTGTCGTTGGTCGGACCGGCCAGGCAGCGCAACCACCAGTACGGGCTGTGCAGTGCGTGGGTGCGGCCCGACCCTTCGAAGCGAAGCCCGGATGCGTTGACGCGTTCGGTCAGCATCGGTTCCGTGTAGATGCGCAGGTGTCCGCCGGGCACCAGCGGTGCGTGGTACTCCGCCGACAGCCACCAGCAGATCTTCTCGGGAAACCAGGCCGGGACGGTGGCGGCCACGATGCCGCCCGGCCGCAGCACCCGATGGATTTCGGCCAACACGCCGGCGTCGTCGTCGATGTGCTCGAGCACTTCCGAGACGACGATGCGATCGAAGCTGGCATCGGGGAACGGCAGCTTCAGTGCGTCGCCGCGTATGACCAGGCATGCCACGTTGGCTGGTGCTTCGCCCACCTCGACCATGGCGCCGAGCATGGCGTGAACCTCGGGCAGGGCGTCGGCGTCGTAGTCGAGGGCGACGACGTGGGCGCCGCGTCGAGCGGCCTCGTAGCAGTGGCGTCCGGCACCGGCCCCGATATCGAGAAAGCGGTGGCCGGGCTTCAGATCCAGCCGGTCGAAGTCGACGGTCAGCACCTCACACCCCCGCAGGGGCGTGGTGTGGGTCGGGCTGGTCGGCGTCCGCTGATCCCGCTCGTTCCGCAGCCGCTTCGTCGAGCAGGGCCCGGTAATGGGTCACCGTTCGTTCGGCGGTGCGCTTCCAACTCCAGTTCTCCACGACGCGGTTGCGGCCACGTTCGGCAATGGCGGTCGCTTCGGCGGGATGGTCGAACACCCGGCCCATCGCGACGGCGAGCGCGTCCGCGTCGCCCGGGGGCACCTGGTAGCAGGTGTCTCCGTCGGCGCCGGTCACCTCGGGCAGGGCCCCACCGGTGGTGGCCACCAGCGGACACCCAGCCGCCATCGCCTCGATCGCCGGCAGCGAGAACCCTTCGTACAGCGAGGGCACCACGGCTACCGACGCCTCGGAGTACAGCTCGACGATGCGCTCGTCGCTCACGCCGCTGACGAAGGAGACACAATCCCGCAGGCCCAGGCGGTCGAGGGTCGAGTGGGTGCGGCTGCCGTCCTTGAGCGAGCCGATGATCGTCATCGACACGTCGCTGCGCTCGGCCCGCAGCTTGGCCACCGCCTCCAGCAGGAACCGCTGGCCCTTCATCGGTACGTCTGCGGACGCGGTCGAGATGATGCGCAACGGCACCCGCTCGACGCCGGTCAGGGGACGAAACAGGTCCGGGTCGACGCCGACGGGCACGATGTGGAGCCGGTCGGCGGGCACCTCGTGGTCGGCGAGGATGTCGGTGGCGGAGTTTTCCGACACGGTGATGATGCGACGCAGCCGCTTGGCCACCCGGGTTTGCATGCGGGTGAAGCGGTACCAGCGGCGCTTGCCCCAGCGGGCCTTCCAGTTCTCGGCGTGTTCCATCTCGACGCGCCGGTCGACGGTGATCGGATGATGGATCGTGCCCAGCACGGGCAGGCCCTGCCGCTCGATCGCCAACAGCCCGTAGCCCAGGCTTTGGTTGTCGTGCACGAGATCGAAGTCGTCGCCGTGGTCGGACAACCACTTGGCAGCGCGCATCGAAAAGGCGAGGGGTTCGGGAAAGCTGCCCATCGAGAACGAGGTGACCTCGGCCCAGTCGGCCAGATCCTTGATCTCCCACAGCCCGGGCATTCGCATCGGGAAGTGGTCGTTATAGATGTCGAGGCTGGGTAGCTTGACCAGCGATACCCGCTCATCCAGGTGGGGGTAGGGCTGTCCCGACAGGACGACGACGTGATGACCGAGGTCGGCCAGGGCCTTGGTGAGGTGCCTCGTGTACACCCCTTGGCCGCCGACGTGGGGCTTACCCCGATAGGTGAGGTAGGCGATGGACAGGGGATCGCCTGGACCGGGGAGTGGGCGCATGGCCGACTAGCTTCCTCCCATGGTTGGGGAACGGTCAATCCCGGGGCGCTCGTCACAGCGAAGGCGGGGCCGATGAGGGCGGTCGTTCAGCGGGTCGGCGAAGCCCGAGTCGACGTCGAAGGGGCGTGCGTCGGTCGGATTGGGCCGGGGCTGTGCGCGCTGGTTGGGGTGACCCACGACGACACTCCCGAGCTGGCCCGGCGCCTGGCCACCAAGATGTGGCGGCTGAGGATCTTCGACCCTGTTGCCGGGTTCGACGGTGCTCTCGTCGGCACCGGCGGCGAACGGTCGGCCTCCGACCTGGTCGAAGCCGGCGAGCCGGCGGGCGTGCTCGTCATCAGCCAGTTCACCCTGTATGCCGATACCCGCAAGGGGCGCCGCCCGGGCTATTCGGCCGCCGCCCCCGGGCCGGTTGCCGAACCGCTCGTCGACGAGGTGACCGCCGAGCTGGCCCGGCTGGGCGCCGAGGTGGCGACCGGCAGCTTCGGCGCCGACATGGCGGTCACCCTGACCAACGACGGTCCGTTTACCGTGATCCTCGACGTCGACTGAATCGAGCGGTCAACCGGTTGCGCCCGCCCGGGGTGGCGATCGCCCAGGCGGCGAGCAGGAGCGCTGCGGAGGCCAGGCACGGCAGCAACAAGCCGGTTCGCTGGGCGATTGTGTCGCCGCTGCGCGCTTGGATCGTCTCGATCAGCACGCGCTCTTCGGAGACCGCCGTGCGGGCGATGACGTCGCCTGCGGGATCGACGACGGCCGAGAAGCCGGTCGGGGCGGCCTGGAGCACCCATCGGCCGGACTCGATCGCCCGCAGTCGGCTGTTGGCCACCTGCTGGGACTGCACCAGCGTGAGCCAATACGACGCACCATTGGTTGGGTTGATCACCAGCTCCGCTCCCGCCGCCACCCCCTCGCGCACCAGCCGGGGAAAGAACACCTCCCAGCTGATCAGCGTCGCCGCCTTCACGTCGGTGCCGTCGGTCAACGGCAGGTCGACCACCGCCGGGCCGGTACCCGGAAGCTGATCGCGGGTGGGCAGCAACCCGCCTCCGAATGGCTCGACCACCGGACGGAACGGCACGTACTCACCAAAGGGCACCCGTCGTTGCTTGTCATAGCGCGACCCGGTGCTGCCGTCGGGGCCGTAGACGATCGAGAAGTTGGCGAATTGGTCGGCATCGACGCTCTCGACCACGCCGACGACCAGTGGCGCGTCCAGACGGCGGGCCTCTGCGGCCAGCACCGGATCCACCGAGTCGGTCGCCAGCTTGTTGCTGACGTTCACCACGTTCTCCGGCCACAGCACCAGGTCGACGGCACCGTCGCCCGGCACGGAGCGGCTGGCCTCGAGGTGGCGGTCGAACACGTCGGCCGGGTCGGTGTTCAACGCCACCGTGCCCTGCGGGCCGCCGCCCTGAACGATGGCGACCCGCAAGGGTCGCACGGCGTTGCCGGAAGGGGCCACCGCTCCAAGTACGGCGATCACCAGCACCGGGGCGATGGCGGCGGCGGCGTGTGTCCAGCGTCGCCGGATGGCGGCTTCCAGCCCCACGCCGACGGCGGCGATGCCGATCGTCAGCAGGAGTGGACCACCCAGCCGGGCGATCGGAGCGAGCGGTCCCTCGGCCTGGGTGAGAGCGGTCATCGACAAGGGGACGCCGCCGAAGGGGGCGTGATAGCGGACGAGCTCGGTGATGGCCAGGGCGGCGGGCAGCGCCAGTGCCCGGGCCCGGCCGGGTGGTGTGGCCAGGCCGGCAAGGCCGAGCAGGGTGGAAAACACCGCAATGGCGATCACGTACCCGGGAGGCGTGAAGGTGACCATCCACAGAAGCGACGGGGCGAACCAGCCGACACCTACTCCGAAGCTGCGCCAGAACCGCGCCCGGGGTGAGGCCCCGGCGAGCACCGCCGCCCAAGCGGCCAGCCCGAACAGGGTGATCGGCCACCAGCCCCAGGGAGGAAGCCCGGCAGCGACGGCAACGCCGGCAGTCAACGACCCGGCGATGGCCAGGGGCCGGGCGGGCGCCCAGCCATCGCCCGGTTCGGATGGATCGGCGGGCTCGGCCGGCTGCGTCTCGGCGGACGGGGTCTCGGAGAAGTCGGGTGGTTGGGCGTCCAGCACCGGATCAGTACACCAGACTGTCCCGATGAGCGCTTACCCCGACACGCAGAGCTGCTGCACCAGCGCCCCGAACCGGGGAGTCGAGGCTCCGGCTGATGCTCGTGTGGGCTTCCGGGTTGGGAGTCGTTGCCGAACTGGGGAGTGGGGAGCGCCGTCTGGTGGTTGTTTGGGCTCCCGAGTTGGGAGTCTGTGCCGAACTCGGGAGTGGAAAGCGCGGCCTGGCGGTTGTTTGGGCTCCCGGGTTGGGAGTCGTTGCCGAACCGGGGAGTGGGGAGCGCTGCCTGGCGGTTGCTTGGGCTCCCGGGTTGGGGCTGACGTGGTGGGTGGTTGGTGGTGATCGCCGCCGCTAGCGGGGCGCCGCTGTGGCTGGATGTCACCGTTGGAGCGTTGCTGGTCGTGGCGATGCTCGGCGTGGTCGTGCCGCTACTGCCGGGCACGGCCTTGGCCTGGGCGGCGATCGTGGTGTGGGCAGTCGTCGAGCGCTCGACCACCGGCTGGCTCGTGCTCCTCGTCGCCAGCGGTGCGGCCGCAGTGGGTTTCGTGGTCAAGTACCTGGTGCCGTCGCGTCGGCTGAACGACCGCGGCGTGCCCAACTCGACGACCCTGGTCGGCGGCGTGCTCGGCGTCGTCGGGTTCTTCGTCGTGCCGGTGGTGGGTGCCCCGCTCGGCTTCGTGTTGGGCGTGTACCTGGCCGAGTGGGCCCGGTTGCGGGCACACTCGCTCGCCTGGCGATCGACCCGGACAGCGCTGGGAGCGGTCGGCCTGGCGATGCTGATCGAGCTGACGGCGGTGGCGTTAATGGCCGGTGTGTGGATGCTGGGCGCGCTGGCCGGCTGAGCCCCGACCGCTGGATTGCCGGTTTGGATCGGCGCCGTTCGCTGTCATCATGGTCGGAGGGCGAGGGGCGGCGGGCGCCGCAGATCGCCCGGGGACAGCGGGGGTGTCATGGCTGAGCATCGCAGCGAGCGGCGGGCCCGTCGCAGCGTCGCGCTGATCGCGTGGGTGCTGGCGGTGACGTTGGGGCTGGTGGCGGGGCTGGTCGTCGCTCGGCGTCTGACGCCCGAACGCTCCCAAGCCGGTCCGGTCGCCGTCGTGCCGGTGCCCGGCGTCGGTGCCGACGACGGCGGCGAGACCGCACGGGTGCTGTTGCCGGCCGGGACACCGAGCCACGCTGCGAAGGGCGAGCCGCACGTTCGACCGTGGTCTGAGATGCGGCTGCGGATCCCGGCGATCGGCCTCGACAGCGGCGTGGCCGAGGGGGTTGAGCTGGCATCTCTGGCATCGGCGGTCGGTCACTGGCCGGGGACGGCCTTGCCCGGCCGGCCAGGCAACATGGTGCTCGCCGGGCACCGGACCACCCACGGCGCACCGTTCCGCCGCCTCGATGAGCTGAACGTGGGCGACGAGGCGACGATTGGGCCGGCCGGTTCGGCGGTGACCTATCGGGTGACCGACACCGAGATCGTCAACCCCAACCAGCTCGACGTCGCCCGCCCGACCGTCGATGCCACCGCAACGCTGTTCGCCTGTCATCCGCCGGGTTCGGCCCGCCAGCGCATCGTCGTTCGCCTCGAGTCGGACCGGTGAGTCGCCAGGAGTGCTCGGTGGTCCGTCGCGTCGTCGCCCGGGTCGTTCAGCCGCTCATGACGGCCGCAGCGGCCCGACGGCCTTGGCGGATGCACCCCGGGATACCAATGCCCCGGTAGGACGCGCCGGTGACGAGGACGTTGGGTAGTTCCTCGGCGAGCGCTGCGTCGACGGTCGCGCAGCGGTCGAGGTGACCGACGTCGTACTGGGGAAACGCGTCGTGCCAGCGGACCAGCGAGTGGTGCTCCACCGGCCCGTCCAGCCCGGTGAGCGTGCGGGCCTCGTCCAGCACACGGGTGACCAGCTCGTCCTCGGGCAGCCGAGGGGAGTCGGGGTCGTCGTCGTGGCCCACCGAGATCCGCAGTCGCACCAGACCGTCCTCGGCCAGGTGCGCCCATTTGGTCGAGGCGTAGCTCACAGCAACGGTGGCGAACCCCGACCGATGCGGCACGAGCAACCCCGCCCGCCCTGCGGGTGCCCGCACCCGGTCGGGGCGGACGGCGAGGCGCACCATCGCCACCGAGGCGCTGCGAAACCCGCCGAGGACTGCGGCGGTCTCGGGCGCCCCGGCCCAATGGCTCGGCTCGGTCGGTTCGGTCCGGGCGAGCAGCGCCGCCGCCGCTGCGGCGGGTACGGCAAGGATCACGGCATCGGCCGCGATCGCTGCCCGGGCGCCGGTCCGCGTCGAGGCGACCACCATTCGCAACTCGCCGCCGGCGCGCTCGACCGACTCCACCCGTACGGCGTCGCGCAGGCGCACTCCCCGAGTGGACAGCGCGGTGCGGAGGGTGGTGACGAGCTCGGTCATCCCGCCGGGAAGGCCGTAGAAGGCGGGCGTCGTCGAGGGCGGTCCGGCGGCTCGTCGGGTGGCGGCCAGCGCTCCGGTGAGCGAGGGACCCGAACGGGCGGCGACGTCGAGCTGGGGCGCCGCGGCGGCCAGGCTGAGCCGATCGATCACCCCGGCGTTGATCCCCCCGAGGAGGGGCTGCACCAGCCGATCGGCGATGCGATCGCCGAGGCGTTCCCTGATCAGCGAACCGATCGACCGGTCCTCGACCACCGGTCGCCCGGTGCGCACCAACTCCGAGCGAACCGCCTGGATGTCGTCGGCCTCGAGCAGACCGGAGCCTCCCAGCGCGTGCGGGTCGGTGGGGACGCCGAGCACCAGCCCGGTCGGCATCGGGTGGGCGGCACCGTCCATCCAGATGGCGGCGCCGCCGGCGACCGGTGCGGTGAGGCGGTCGCTCAGACCGAGCTCGTCGGCGAGGGCCAGGCCCTCGGGCACCCGGGCGAGAAACATGTCCGCCGCCTCGTCCGTGGCCACGCCACCCACCGGCGAGGTGCGCAGCTTCCCCCCGATGTCCGGCCGGGAGCTGGGAGGGACGACCGCCGCCCCGCCGTCGTCGAGCACGGTGACGTCGAGCGTGCCGCCGATGCTGGCCTCCCAGGCGGCGGCCAGCCCGGAGATGCCGCCGCCGACGATCACCAACCGCCGGCGGGCGCCTGTCATCGAGGTCGGCCGATCAGCCATCGGGGTCGGCCCATCAGGTCTCGAGCGCGGAGGACGGCACGCCCCGCTCGGGCGTCTGCTCGTGGATCAGCTCGGCCAGATCGGCCATCACCGCCACGTCGTCGTTCACCACCGAGGTGCGGGCGAAGGCCAGCCCGAGCGAGTCGGCCAGCTGTGATGCCTCGATGTCGAGGTCGTAGGCAACCTCGAGGTGATCGGCCGTGAACCCCTGGGGCACGACCAGGACGCCGTCCACCTCATCGTCGTCGGCGAGGGTGCGGAGCTCGTCGAGGATGTCGGGGCCCGCCCACGGCTCGGGCGTGCGTCCAGCGGACTGCCAACCGAGCGCCCAACGGTCGGCGCTCAGCCCGGCCGCCTCGGCGATCGCTGTGGCCGAAGCGGTGAGCTCGTCGACGTAGGGATCGCCCTCGAGTACCCGCAGCGGCAGGGAGTGAGCAGTGATCAACACCCGCGTGGCGGTTGGGAGCTCGGCGAGGGCCTCGGTCACCTGGTCGGCCAGAAAGCGGCGATACGCGTCGATTCCCCACCAGGAGTGAATCCCGGCGTAGCCGATGCCGGCCTCGGCGCAGGTCGCCCGAGCCCGATCGTGGTACTGCCCGACCGAAGCGGCCGAGTAGTGCGGTGCGAGCACCAGGCCGACGATGTCGGTGGCGCCGACCTCGAGCAGGTGGGCCACGCCGTCCTCGACAAAGGGGGCAGCGTGCTTCTGGCCCAGTGCGGTCACCCAGCGTCCGGGTTGATCGTGCTGCAGCGACAGCGTGATCGCCGACACCTGGTCGGCGGTCCGGCGTCGCAGCGTGGAGGTGCCGCCCAGCGCTTCGTAACGACCGCGCAGGTCGGCGAGCGCCTCGTCGGTGGGCGGGCGTCCCCGGCGAATGTGGGTGTAGTAGGACTCGATCTCCTCGGGCGACCCCGGCGAGCCGTACGCCATGATCAGGGCACCTCGCACCCGCTCTGCGTCATGAGCCATTGGATGTATCTCCCGTTCCGTCTGCGGTCAGCCCGGCCTCGGCGATGGTGCGGCCCTCGGCGTGGACGAACTCGACCAGCGCTTCGAGCACCTCCGGGTTGGTCTCGGGCAGTACTCCATGCCCGAGGTTGAACACGTGGGCGCCACCGGGCCCCGCCTGGCCGAGCACTTCGCGGGCCTCGGCCAGCGTGGGCTCGACGCCGGCGAGCACGACCGCCGGGTCGAGGTTGCCCTGGACGGGGAGGCCACCGACCCGCTTTCTGGCCTCGCTGAGCGGCACCCGCCAGTCGACGCCGATCATGTCGGCGCCGGCCTCGGCGAACAGGCCGAGCAGCTCGCCGGTGCCAACACCGAAGTGCACGCGGGGCACGTTGAGGTCGGCCAGCTCGGCGAAGACCCGCTGGGAGGTGGGCAGCACGTAGCGGCGGTAGTGGGCGGGCGTGAGGGCGCCGGCCCAGGAATCGAACAGCTGCACCGCCCGGGCGCCGGCGTTCACCTGGGAGCGGATCGAGGCGATGGCCAGGTCGCCAAGGGCCTCCATCAGGTCGAACCAGAGGGCCTCGTCACCGAGCATCAGGGCTTTGGTGGCGCCGTAGGTGCGCGACGGGCGCCCCTCGATCAGGTAGCTGGCCACGGTGAAAGGGGCGCCGGCGAAGCCGATCAACGGGACATCGGTGGCCGAGATGACCGCCTTGATCGTCTCGAGTACGTACAGGGTATCCGCCTCCGGGTCGAGGGGCGGAGACGGCCGAGGTCGGCCCGGCTGCGAAAAGGCTGTTCGACCACCGGCCCGATGCCCGGCACGACGTCGATGTCCACCCCGATGGCGTGGACCGGGGTAACGATGTCGCTGAAGAGCACGGCGGCGTCCACCCCGTAGCGGCGTACCGGCTGCAACGTGATCTCGGCGGCCAGCTCCGGCTGGAGGATGGCTTCGGTGATCGATCCACTGCCCCGCACCGCCCGGTACTCGGGCAGCGAACGGCCGGCCTGACGCTGGAACCAGATCGGCACCCGATCGGGACAGCCGCCACGGGCGGCTTCCAAAATGGTGAGGGCGTGGGTTCGGAGGTGGGGGCTCAGCGGGCATATCGGCCCGCATCCTACTGCCGGGGACGGCGGATTGGACCCGGTGGCGTGCCGCGGTGGCGCCGCCGGGCCCGGTAGGCTGCTCTGTCCCTCAATTCGGCCCCGTCGCAATCGTCGGACGAATTCGCCCATCGGAGGAATCGCCGTTCTCGTGAGCCGAGACCCTCAATTGGAGGCCGAGCAGGCCTACATCGACTTCGCCTACGAGTGCCTGGACGCCACCCGCCGGGCCGCCGAAGAGGTGCGCGACACCGTGGTGCACGAACCCGGCGGCACGTTCCAGGCCCGATACGAGCGCGATGTGATCTGGGATCGCGTCGCCGCCCGGTTGGCTCACCTCGAACTTGGCGACAGCGCCTTGATGTTCGGCCGTATCGACCGTGATGACGTCGCCGCCAACGGCGCCGACCCAGAGGGACACCTGGATCAACCGCTGACGAGGGGCGACCCCCCGCCCGACGGTGCCGAGCCTTACTACATCGGCCGCATCTCGGTGGCCGACCAAGCCCAGAACCCTGTCGTCGTCGATTGGCGGGCCCCCGTGGCCGAACCCTTTTACCGCGCCTCTGCCTCCGACCCGATGGGGCTGGTCCGTCGCCGTCACTTCGCTGTGCGGGGTCGGGCGCTGCTCGGCATGGACGACGAGCTGTTCGGCTCGGCGGCCGAGGCGCTCGACCACGGTTCGGTGCAGGGCCACGGGGCGTTGGTGGCGGCGCTGGAGGAGCGCCGGTCGGGCAAGCTGTCCGACATCGTCGCCACCATCCAGGGCGAACAGGACGAGGTGATCAGGGCGCCGCTGCCGGGGGTGCTCATCGTGCAGGGTGGGCCGGGAACGGGCAAGACGGTCGTGGCCCTGCACCGAGCGGCCTACCTGCTCTACACCCATCGCTTCCCGCTCGAGGGCCAGGGGGTGCTGGTCGTCGGTCCCAACCGCCTGTTCCTGTCCTACATCGACCAGGTTCTGCCGTCCCTCGGCGAGGCCGGCGTGCACACCGCCGTGATCGGCGACCTGATCCCCGATACCCGGGTGGCCGCCTCCGACCCGCTGCCGGTCGCTCGTGTCAAGGGTGACCTGCGCATGGTGGCGTTGGTGCGCCAGGCGGTCAGGGATCGCCAGCGGGCCCTGCGGGAGCCGCTCGTGGTGCCCTTCGGCGTCCAGCGCCTGCGTCTCAGCGTGGAGGAAAGTCGCCGGATCGTGGCCGACGTCCGCAGCCGCGTTCGCAGCCACAATGCCGGTCGGCGGATGGTCGAGGAGCGGGTCTTCGGCCTGCTCGCCGAGCGTTCGCGCCAGCCGATCGCGCCGGAGGACCTGCGCGACCGCATTCGCAGGATGGAGGAGGTGCGATACGCCCTCGAGTGGATGTGGCCGGTGCTGAGCGCGTCGGAGCTGCTGAACGACTTGTACAGCTCTCGGGCCCTCATCGCGTCGGCCGCGGCCGGCCGCCTGAGCGACGACGAGATCGACCTCCTGATCAGCCCCCACCACGACGATGCCTCCGAGCGGGTGTGGGCATTCGCTGATGCGCCCGTGCTCGACGAGGCCTTGGTGCGCCTCGGCGCTCGGCCGGGAAGGCGCGAGAGCGATGTGATCCGCACTTATGGCCACATCCTGGTCGACGAGGCCCAGGATCTGTCCCCAATGGAGTTGAGGACGCTGCGCCGGCGAAGCCTGGGCGGTTCGATGACCGTGGTGGGCGACATCGCCCAGGCGACGTCGCCGTGGGCCCACGACGATTGGGATGAGGTGCTGGAGGCGCTGCCGCAGCGTCGCCCGGCCCGCAGGGTGGAGCTGCGTACCGGCTATCGCCTGCCCGGACCGATTATGGAACTGGCGGCGCAGTTGTTACCGCTGGCCGCGCCCGGGCTGGCGCCGCCGAGCTCGATCCGTGAGCTCGGCGACGAGCCGGTGGTCGAGCGGGTCGACGATTTTCGGGCAGCTCGCGTTTTGCCGACGTGTTGGTCGGGGCGGTCCGCCGGGAGGTCAACGCAGTCGGCCAGGGAAGCGTGGCCGTCGTCTGCGCCGACGCCTGGCTCGAGCGCTGCGAGCGGGCGCTGACCGACGCCGGGGTCGACTTCGGCCGGGCGACCCGCCACGGGCTGGACGAGCAGGTGACCGTCGTCGTCGTGCGGATGGTGAAGGGCCTGGAGCTCGATTCGGTGATCGTCGTCGAACCGGCCGACATCCTCGAGGCCGACGATCGGGGCCCCCAAGCGCTGTACGTGGCGCTCACCCGCGCCACCCGCCGACTGTCGCTGGTGCACGAGCGACCCCTGCCCGAGGTGCTCCTCGGTTCGGGTGGCAAGCGGTCCTAGGCCAGGCGCCTGGCCATGCCGTCGAGCAGCGCCTCGATGCCGAACTCGAACGATTCGTCCAGTTCCTCTCGGCTGAGGCCGGACCGCGCTGCGGCCCCCTCGCCCATCACCGTGCCCATCACGTAGCGGGTGATCGTGCGCACCACCATGCGAGCGTCGGCCTCGTCGAGGCCGGCGGCCATCAGGTCCGAGGAGACGCCCAACACGGCGGACACCAAGGTGGTGGGCCTCGACCGCAGCAACGCCGCAAACGTCGCCGGATAACGCCGCGAGAGGACGAGGGACGCCCTTGCATTGACTCGGACCGGCTCGGCCCAGCCCAGCTTCGAATTCCGGGATGGCTCCTCCGTCGCCTCGTCGCTCACGGTGTTGAGTTCGGCGACCACGTGCTGAGCGATCGCCTCCATCAGGGCCTGGCGATCGGCGACATGGTGGTAGGTGGCCATTGGCGACGAACCCAACCGGGTGGCCAGGCGTCTCATCGACGGGGCATCGGGGCCTTCGGCCTCGATCAGGTCGATCGCCGTCGTGACGATGTGGTCCAACGTGAGAGGCGTTCGTGTTTTGGCCGCTCCGTCGGAGCTGACGCGCGGGCGTAACGCTGTTGGCGGCCGGCTCTGCGGCTTGCTCATCGAAACCCACGCTCCGAGTCTCCCCTTCGCCAGGCTGTTGTGCAAAGGGCGGTCTGTACGGCGTACATTGGCAGGAGAATAGGCGGTGACCGTCCGCTCGGACGCGCCGGCCGAGATGCACACGTACGATCACCTCGGGGGAGAGAGATCACATGACTGCAACCGTGACGCCCGGAGCATCGCCCGACAAGGTTGCGGCGCGACCGATGAGCGACGTTGACGACGTGGACCACATCATGTCCGCCTACGACGACGACGGCTGGGCCGACGATGTCGGCCGTGCCGTCGAGCTGAACGCCGATGCCCTGTTCACCTGGGGACTACGAGCGGACCCGCCCGGCGCTGTCCAAGTTGTACGAAAAAGGCCAAGACCTCGCAGTGGAACGGCGCCACCGACCTGGACTGGAGCATCGCTGTCGACCCAGAACATGTGGCCGAGAACCTGATGAAGTTCTCGATGGAGCGCTTCAAGATGCTCCAGGGTGTCTCGGTTCGCCCTTCAAGAACTTCGGCCTGAACGAGTGGACCCAGGTCGGGGTCGAGATGCAGCGCTTCCAGCTCAGCCAATTTCTCCACGGTGAGCAGGGCGCGCTGATGGTGGCCGGGTATGTCACTGCCACCACGCCGTGGATCGACGCCAAGTACTACGCGGCCACCCAGACGGTCGACGAAGCTCGCCATGTTGAAGTTTTGCCCGCTACCTGCACGAGAAGCTCGGCGGCGACTATCCGATGAATCCCAACCTGGGGGCCCTGATCACCGACACCCTGTCGGACTCCCGCTGGGATCTCACTTACCTGGGCATGCAGATCATGGTCGAGGGCCTGGCGTTGGCGGCGTTCGGTGCGATGCACCACACGACGTCGGAGCCGCTGCTCAAGCGACTGTTGCGCTACGTGATGTCCGACGAGGCGCGCCACGTTGCCTTCGGCGTGCTCACCCTGCGCGAGTACTACGAGGGGCTGTCCGACGCCGAGCTGCGTGAGCGCCAAGAGTTCACCTTCGAGTCGGCCGAGCGGCTGCGCAACCGATTCTTCATGGTGGACGTGTGGGAGCGCATGGGTGTCGATCCCCGCAAGGTGCTCAAGTTGATAGCCGAGCACCCGCCGCCGGCACAGACGATGTTTCAGCAGCTGCTGTTCTCCAAGATCGTGCCCAACACCAAGAAGCTGGGCCTGCTCGACGCGTCGGGTGGCTGGCTGCGCCGGCGCTTCGAGGAGCTGGGCGTGATCGAGTTCGAGGACTGGTGGACACCTCCGAGGAGTACGCCAACCTCGACGCTTTCGAGGCGGACGCCAAGGCGGAAGCGGGCTAGGCGCAGGCCGACACCCGCTGTTCCCTCAATTGGGTGCAAGGACTGCGACCAGCGTGGCCACGGTGGCCTGCGTTGATCGGAACCAGCCCAAAGTGAACTAACCTTGATCCGATGGCCCGGTAGTCGGACAGGCGCGATGGCGACGAGGCACCCGTGAAAGAACCACAACGTCGGTGATCGCCGCTGCGGTGGCCAGCGTCGCTCTGCTGCTCGGGGGATGCTCGGGAGGCGACGATGATGCCACCGTCGGCGACCCGTCCACCCCGGACGGCGAGCTGACCTACTCCTCTCCCCTGGCGGAGGCGCTCAACCTGGGCGATGCCTCCAAGCTGGTGAGCGAACAGCAGAAGCAAGTGGCCCAGTGCATGGCCGACCGCGGCTGGGAATACACGCCGGTCAAGATCCCAGGCGGCATCGAGGATGAGCTCGGCGCTGTGGACGAGTATGCCGACCTGTTCGACGAGGAGTTCCGTACCCGCTGGGGGTTCGGCATCTCCACGATCTATGCCGACGACGGCGGCTACGCCGATGGCGCCCCCCACCGGCGTGTTCTCCGGCGGCGACGACCCCAACCAGGACTTCATCGATTCGCTGTCGCCCGAGGAGCAGTCCCGCTACTACACCGACCTGTTCGGTCCCGACCTGGCGGGCCAGATGGGCCAGCTCGCTGCCGAGGGCGCCGAGCCAACGATCCCCGGTGACGCTGCGGCGGCCGGAGGCGCTGCGGACTCGGCCGGCTCAGAGGACCCCAACGCCGGTTCGCAGTCCGACCTCGACGCCGACGCCAACCCCGATGGTGGCGCCCAGGGTGTCGATGACCCCGGGCTGGAACAGCTGGTTGGCTCCTGCACGCTGGCCGGCATGAATGCGGACAACTCCAAGGATCTCGTCCGGCGAGCAACTGTCGACCAAGCTCAACCAGGCGTCGACCGATCTGGGCATCAACTCGACCGCCGACCTGGTGAAGTCGTCGCCGAAGCTCGAGAAGCTCAGGGGGGTGGGCCCGAGTCGCATGGGCCCGGGTCCGGCCATCTCCCAGGGTGACGACGGTGAACGACCCGAGGCGCAGCTGTCCGAACGGCTCGATGAAGTGTTGTTCGCCAGCACCGAATCGCCCAAGCCCGACCTGGGCGGCGTCACCAGCGTGCCCGCTGACGCCGGAGCGGGCAGAGCGGCGACGAGTCCCAGCAGGACAAGCCCACCGACGGAGGAACCGACCCGGGAGCCGGGGCGACTCCGGAAGTGGTCGCCGGCGATGACGACGGAGGCCGGAGCCAGGAACGCCGCATCCAACGAGCGGGCCTTCGACCCGGCCGACGTCGACCTGGCCCAGCTCAAGCAACTGCAGTCCGACCTTGCGAGCTGGCGATGGCCGCACACGACCGCACCGGCGGCGGAGTCTTCCGGCCTGTTTACTGGAGGTGCGAAAGTCACCGCCGACAACTGCCCCGTCGCCACCGCAACGGCGACCTGCTCGATGAGTTGGCTAAGCTGTCCGGGTTGGGCTGGAGCCGGTAACACTGCGCGCTCGATCGCCATCGGCGCGGTCGTGCTGCCGGTGGTGGCCGTGCTCATCGAAGCGTGTTGGTCGGCCGCCGTATCGAGTCCCCAGGCCGACGCTGCCCTCGATGCCGCTCCGCCAGCGTCGGCCCGACCACCGTGCCAGGAAACGCAGGTAAGTGCTCTCGGCCGATCCATGGATCCGGGGCACGCTTGGTGCGGTCGATTCCACCGAGGTGACGCTGGCGGCTTCGAGACGGTCCCGCCGACGACGTGAAGGTCTCGGCCCCCCGCCGTCGGCGATACCGTCAACCAAGGAGGGCGACGTGATCCTGGAGGTGGGCAACCGCCCGGTGATCGCCCTCATCGGTGACCTGCCGCTCGTACTGCGCGACCTCGGCCGAAAAAGGCACCTCGGCGACGACGTGCGGCTGACCGAGGAGGCATTGGGACGGCTGGGAGGCTTCACAAGGCGGCTGACGACACCTGGGACGCCGACGCACCTCCGCCGCCCTCGACCGCCCCTGTACACCGACCGGAAATTCCGCACCTGATTTCGGGGCACCGCCGGAAGTGACCGAGGAGGTTACGGCCGGTTGAATGCCGAGACGAGGCGGCGGCCCCCAGGGGGCGACGCCGCCTCCCTCAGCTAGGCCGGAACAGGCGCTGGATGCGGCCACCTCCAGGGGTTGGTGGGGCGTTTTCCCGGCTTTCCGCCACGACGAGAGGTAGTGGTTGCTACTAAGCCTTCCGGCCCGGGTGGCCAAGGCCGCCGTGCAGCGAGAGCCTCAAGCAGGGCCGGGGCGGTGATGACGTTGGGGTCTGAGCCCCCAGATCCGGTCATCCGGTGGCCGAGGGTGGACCGCAAGCTGGTAGCCCAAACAGCGGGCCAGGCGTCCAGCTCACCGACTCGGGCGGGACCTTCGAGGACACCGTGGTGGCGGTGGCCTCCATGCGGGCACCGGTGAAGTTGCTATAGCCCGAGCTGACTATGACGTGACGCTCGCCCCCCAACGATCCACCGGCGAACGTTTAGACGCCGATGTCACCGATACGCTCCAGGTGGCAGAACCGATGGCAAGGTGCTCGTCGTGCCGGCGGCTGCGCTGTCGCTCGGCGGCGACGGCGCGCCCGGGTGGAGGTGGTCGAGGCGGCATCAAGGGCGGCGACGTAGCATCGTCCACCATCGTCGAGGGTGGCTCCCGGGCTCGGGAAGCCCGGCCTCACCTGCCGGCGTGGCTGGTTGAGGTGACGCCGACCGGGAAGGGGGCGCTCGAGGCGGGCGACGAGGTGGTGGTCGGCGAGGGCCGATGGGACGTCGACGTCCACCCGGACGACGCCACCGCGGCCGTGGCTGAGAGCGCAAGCCCGGCGCTGGTCGAGCTGGCCGGGGTGTGGGCCACGATGGGCGGCGAGGAGCGGATCCACGCGGTGGCCGACGTGTCGTTGCGTATCGAGCGGTAAGTGAGGTGGTCGACCGGCGCGTCCCGGTTCGGGAAGTCCACGCTGTTGAACCCGATTCGGCCGCCTGGACCGGCTCCGCACAGGGCTCGTACCGCTTTGACCCAGGGTGGATGTCCGCTTCGCTGAGCCGACGCCCGTCGCGCCCCCTGCGCCCATCGGCTGGGCTTCGTGTGTTCCGTCCTTTCACCTGCTGAGCACCGGCACCGCCACCGAAAATGTCATGGTCGCCGACCTGTACCGTCAGGGCCCCGACGGGACCGGCGGGCTCGGGTCCGTGAGGGCGCTCGTCCGGGTGGGCCAAGGTGCCGGACTGGGACTCCTCGGTCACCAGGCAGTCGGGCGGGGAACGTCAGCGGGGTGGCGATCTCGCGCCCGATACGCTGGACGCCCCGGAGTTGTTGTTGTGCGACGAACCCACCGGCAAAAGCCTCGATTCGTCCACCACCGCCGAGGTGATGGACCTGTTGGAGGAGTTGCACGCCGACGGGCAGACGCTGCTGGTCGTGACCCACGAGGCCGACGTGGCCCGTCACACGACACGGTCGCCGTCATGCGGACGGAGCGCTGAGGGTGCCGGCAGCCGATGGCGGGATGACCGGGCTCAGGAGGCGACACGGCGACGGAGCCGTCGGCGGGCGTAGCGACGGACGCTCCCGTCGACCGGCCGAGCCAGGTGCCACGCCCGGCGCGCCGCCCGCCCGGCCGGGGCTGGCCCTGCGACCTGGTCGACGAGGCGCTCAGCTCGGCCTTTGCCCGTTCCAGGCGGGCGGTGCTTACTGCGTTGGGTACCGTGCTCGGCATCGTCACGCTGGTGGCGACCGCCGGGCCCAGCCGCATCGAGGCCAACAGATCGTCGATCGCTTCGCGAGCTGGCCGCCTCGACCGTCGATGTCCAGCGCCGCCACCGTGCCCGGCGGTCCGGACGGCCCAAGCGGTGGTGGTCGGCACCGATGGGCCGGGATGCCCCCGGCGTGTTGAGCCGGCTGGCAGGGTGGACGCGGCCGCCACGCCTGAGCGACGTGGTGTTGGTCCAGGGGTCAGACCGTCACCGCAGCTGCAGGTGGTCGATCCTAGCGCCCCCGCCGGTCGTGGCCCCTACGGCCATCGCAACTCGCCCGACCCGCTGCGGGCGAATACGGGGGCGGCTGGGCTCGGGGCGATTCTTCCGATGCCGAGGCACGACCGGCGTGCGCGACCAGGTGGTGGTATTGGGGGCCGCTGCCGCCGACCAGCTGGGCATCACCTCCGGTCGGAGCTCGTCGCCGACCATCATGATCGGCGACGACTCCTGTGCGGTGATCGGCATCATCTCGACGGCCGAGCGTCGAAGCGAGCTGCTCCGGCATCAGTCGTCGTGTCCGACGGTACGGCGCGCAGCCGGCTGGGGCTAAACGCCCCGTGGGGGCTAGTCGTCGAGACCGACGTCGGCGCAGCGGGGCAGAGGTGGCCGATCAGGTGCCGTTGGCGCTGTCCCCCCAACGACCCGGACCTGATCACCGCCACCGCCGGCGGGGAGCCCTCCGACGTCCGGCGGGGCGTGGCCCAGGACGTCTCCGGGCTGTTCTCATGCTCGGTGGAGTTGCCCGCTCGTCAGGCAATTGGGCATTGCCCACGCCTGACGCTAGTGTCCGTACTCTTCGAGCAGGTGGGAGATCGGTTCGCGCCGTTTTTTTTTTTCCCGGCGCGGGCCTTCGCCGTCGCCACATCGTCGCCTGTTGTCCCCTTTTCGCCGAAAGCGCCCTGCCCCGCCCCCCCCCCCCCCCCCCCCCCCTGGGCACCCCATTTTCCGCATGGTCGGATCGGCCAGGGGCGTGGTGGTGACCGTCGCCGCGGCGGCATTAACCGTGGTGGTTGGACGCTCAGCGCGACTCCGTGGCTCCCCTTGGCTGCCGTCGCCCTCGGGGCCGTTGCGGGGACTACTTCGCCGGCGCTTATCCGCCGGCCTGGCGTGGTGTCGTCCGCCTCGAGCCGGTCGACGCTCCCGCGCTTCGGCGACCTGAGGCCTGCCCTGCCCACCTGCCCCCCCGCGTTTCCCCCCCTTCGCGTGGAGTTCGAACCCGCTCAAGCCCTGGCCCGGTCCCGGGTCCTTCGGTTTTCTCCCACCCCCCCGGGTAACCCCCCCCCGCCCCCCCGCTCCCCCCGCTCAGGCGGCCTTCACCATGATGCGCTCGGAGGCGAACGTGATCCGATGCCCACCGTGTCGTCGTCGATCGAAACGGTGGCCGACCCGTCGAGGAGAGCGCCACCAGCGTGCCGACCGCTCCGGGCAGCAGCTCGTGGCTTTCGAGAAAACTCTCGAGCATGCCCTTGGCAAACTCCAGCTCCTCGGGGATGCGGGTGATCGTGAAGCCGTCGCCGACCGCCAGCTCCGACAGGGCGACCAGGTCGGGGGGCGGCAGGTAGTCGCTACCTGGGATCGGGTTGCGGGGCAGGTCGTCGGATCGCCGAGCAGCTTTGCCATAGCGTCCTCGACCGGGGGTCGAGATGACGTGCTCCCACTTGCCGGCCTCCTGGTGGGCGAGGGCCCAGGACAGGCCGAGCACATCGGTGAGAAACCGTTCGGCCAAGCGGTGGCGGCGAACGACCTGGTTCGGCCAGCTTCATCCCCTCCACACTCAGGGCGATCTTGCCCCGGTTGACGGTCAGCAGGCCCTCGTCGGCCATCTTGGGGCACCATCTCGGACACCGCCGGCCGGGGACGTCGAGGCGCTCCGCGATGCGGGCCTGGATGACGGCCACATCGTCCTCGCGCAGCTCGAAGATCGCCTCGCAGTACTCCTCGAATGCCGGGTGGTATTCGTTGAGTCTGGCGTTACCCCGGCTCGACGTCTGCATGCCAGCAGCCCAGGCCACCCCGGTTGGCGGGGGCGTCTGGCCGGAGGCCGCTGGTCCTCGCTACTGTGGACGGTGATGTCGGTCAACCCACAGGCCTGTCTTCCCGCCGACGACCCAAGCGGCGGGCACTGGTTTGAAGGGCTGGCCGACCACCTCGGTGCCGCCTACCTGCGCTATTCGTTCACCAAGGGCACCGTGCGAGAGGTGGACTCGCTCATCGGGTTGCTCGGCCTGGAGCCGGGGATGACGCTGCTCGACGTCGGTTGTGGCCCGGGGCGCCACAGCCACGAGTTCGCCCGGCAGGGGGTTCGCGTCACCGGCGTGGACATCTCGGAGCGCTTCATCCAGCTGGCTGCCGCCGAGGCACCAGACGGCGCCACCTTTCAACGGGCCGACGCCCGCGCCCTCGACTTCGATGGCGTCTTCGACGTTGCGATCTCGCTGTGCCAGGGGGCGTTCGGGCTGGGTGGCCCGGCCCTGGACACCGACGACCCCCAGCTGTTGCAGCCCGACCTGGCGGTCCTCGACGGCGTGCATCGTGCCCTGCGCCCGGGCGGACGGTTCCAATGTGTCGGGCGCCGGGTTGGGCATCGCTGGGCCGGCCGGTGCGCAGGATCAACCGGCCCAGGAGAAGGTGGCGTTGGCCATCGAATCCCGGGTGGACGACGTCTCTACCGACGAGTTGTCGTTGATCACGATGTCGACGTTGACCGACCCGCGCGGCTGGGCGCAGGCCGGCTTCACGTTCGACGCCGACCCCGACAGCGCCAACCGGTTGGTCCTGGCCGAACCCGACGTCGTCGATGAGCTGTGTGCCCCCATCGAGACGGGTCGAACGCTGAGCTGCCAGAACGGTCCCGTCGTGGTGCTCAATGCCGACGGCTGGCGCACGGCGCCTGAGGGTTGGCCGGACGTGGAGACGTACCGCCAATTCCTCGTCAACCACGGTGTCGGCCATCTGCTCAGCCAGTTTCACCCGTCCAATCGATGTCCGGTGCCGGCGAACCCGAGGCGTTGATGGCGCCTCAAGCGAACGGCCTCGAGGGATGCACGGCCAACCCGTGGCCGCTGAACTGGGAAGTTCTTCTGGCGGCGAAGCGTCCCGTCGTGCTGGCGCCTACGCCGGACGTGAAACCCGACGTTCCTCGGTCAACCCGGGGCGGTGTCGTCGCTGCAGCAGAGCCGGAGGCCCCGACAACGACGACCCGCCGTCGACGACCGGCCCCCGACACGGCCGACTCTGACGAGGCCGATGCGGGTGCGACTGACGGGCCGAGACACGTTCAAAGCAGGCAGGCCCAAAGGAGGACTCGTCGTCGGGGGCGCCGTTGCTGGCGCTGGGCATCATCGCTGCGCTCGTTCTCGTCGGCGTGGCATTGGCGGTGGTCTGGTCACGTCGTCGCGCGAAGCGCTCCGAGGTGATCGACGATGACGATGCGGACGCCGTGGATCTTGACGATGACGTGTTCCCAGATGTTTTCGGCGACGACCTGACAGCGGTCGCCCTCGCCGACGATTGGAACTTCGACGAGTCCCCACTAGCGGAGGTCGAGGGTGGGTTCGATTCCGTGCCGTTTGGAGTCCGTCCTGGCGAGCAGCGCGAGAGCGGCTCTGGGGTCGCGCTGCGGCCGGCGGAGCGATGGCACGTCCGGCTGTCCGGCCGGGCGCGACGGGAGGGTTCGCTGCTCTGGCTGGCCCCCCAACGATGGGAACCCGGCGACGTCGAATCGTTCCAGCACGCCATCGGTGGCGGTGTTGCAGGCGATGGCGAAGCGTGACCGCACGGCGCACCGGCGGACGTCGACGCGTCGCGGGTCGGCGCTGCGCTGGGCGACTTTCTGCGCCGGCATCCGCACCTGGCCCCCTCCGAACACGAGGGCTTGGGGCTGGTCGTGCTCGGCGATGATCAGGTGGTGGCCGCCGTGCTGGGGGCCACCGAGCTCGTCGAGCTGCGCTCCGGGCTGGCCAAGCCGGTGCGACGCCAGGGCATCCTGCACCTCAGGGACACTGCCGAATCGCCGCTCGAGGTGGAGCTGTCGGTCACACCCCCGGCGCGGCCGCGGGCGCGGATCGTCGTCGAGCGAAGCGAGTCGGCGTAAGCCGCAACCGACGAGCAACGAGGTGGGACGGGACCGTCAACTCTGGCGCGCGTCGTGTGACGTTCGTCTTGACTCATCGACGCCTCGGTTCGTACCTTCTGAAGTCATGAACGAAGGTCTTCGATGAGCCCACCGTCGCCTTCGATGGCAGTTCGACTGGCTGTCACGCTGGGTGCGACCACCCTTCTGACCATCGGGGCGGTCGGTGTCGGCGCCGCCACTCCAAGTTCAGATAAGCCTGAGTCGACGAGGGAGACGGTCGGGCCCAAGGACCCCGACGAGCCAAGCGAGGGCGCCAACGACGGCCACGAAGGTCTTTCCCGACGAGACTCGACGGCGCTGGAGGACCCCGCGAGTGCCTGCTCGACCTAAAAGACGCGAAGCGACCCAGAAGGATTGCCGGCCCAAGCGGAACGTGGTGTATCAAGCCGAGCTTTCGCCGCTGGCGGGCAGAGTTGGTTGCCCCCAGCGATGCCGATCTTCGGCCTGAGGTCCGTTAGAGCCCCCAGATTCATGCTCGGTACCAGCAGGTACCTGAATCCATCAGAGATCGTTTTCTGCATTGATGGTTTGACACCACCTGGCGATGTACGAGAAGCAAACGTTGAACGAAACGGAGAGAAAGTCTCCGATGGATTCGTTATTGATGGAAGGCCGGTGAAGCAGGGGCAGATTCGGCTCTGCACTCAAAAGGAACTTGACGACGGCAACGATGGAAGGTCGAGCAGTAGCGGTTTGGTGGATCGGACGGCAGCGGTGGTGCCGATCGGGACAGAAGCGGCACGACTGGTGCGACAGACGGTGGCCTTGATGGTGGCGACGAAGGCGGAAGTAGCCCGAAGGACGTCAGCGACAGCAGCACCGACATGAGTCCGAGCCCGGGATGACCAACACGGAGGCGCAAACCTCATTCACTTCGACGAAGTCATCCGACCCGCGGGTGTTCCTCGTCGCCGGGGTTGGCGGGCTGATCATCCTTGTCGGGCTGGTGATGCTGATTCGTCAGCGCCCCGTATATGCGGCGCTGATGACCGTTCCGCTGCTCGGTCTGTTGGCAGGCCTGTATTGGATGAAGCTGGCCGACGGCGCCACACCACACACCCCGGACCAGTCTGGACCGGCCCAAATGCCACAGCAGCCGATCGGGCACCACGCCGTTGCGCCGCAGTGATCTCGGACGATTCAACGCCCGGGGATCTTGAACTAGGTGGCGACACCCCAACCGTACGCGCGGATCGTCCCCGGCTTCGGGCGGCGAAGAACTTCGACATTGATGCACTGATGCGCCAGCAGGACAACACCAAGCCGCCGCAGTGTCCCAACTGCGGCCAGTTTGAGCGTTTGCGTGCCAACCCTGATCGCACACGAGCTCGCTGCGCCGATTGTGGCACTGGTGGACGCTCGGCCCAGTGCAGCCGCCAACGCTGGTGCGCTCGCACGTCAGAACCAACGTGGCGAGCGAAGAAGCGAACCAACCCGACGGGGCGCCGACCGCCCGACCGAACTAGAGGAGAGGCCCGTGGCTTACGAACGCCGATTGGATCGCACTAACCCCGGTTGCATGGTCTTCCTTGTCGATCAGTCCGGCTCGATGAACGAACCAGTCGCCGGGGAAACTCGCAGCAAAGCCGATGCCGTTGCCGAGGCGCTCAATAACTTGCTCTACGAGCTGGTGCTGCGCTGCATCAAGGACGAGAACGAGGGCCCACGTCACTACTACGACATCAGCGTCATCGGATATGGGCCTGGGGTTGGAAGCGCGCTGGGTGGTGCGCTGAGCGGGCGCGAGATGGTGTCGATCGTCGATGTGGCCGACAACCCGGTCCGCGTTGAGGAGCGCGAGTCTGCCGGTAGTGGCGGCTCAGCCGGCGACATCGGTACCGTTCCTCGGCGCCATAAGTTCCCGGTGTGGGTCGATTCGGTCGCCGATCAGCGAACCCCGATGTGCGAGGCGCTTAACCGAACCGGCGGCATGCTTGCCTCCTGGGTTCAACAGCACCCCGACTCGTTTCCTCCGATCGTGATCAACATCTCCGACGGGGCCGCCACCGATGGCGATCCGCGCGTGTGGTCACGCCGCATCCAATCGTTGGCTACCCGTGACGGCAACGTCTTGTTGTTCAACCTCAACGTGTCGGCGCTCAGCGCCACCCCGTTGTTCTTCCCAGATGGCGCCGGAGTGTTGGAGAACGACTACGCCCGGTTGCTCTTCGAGATGTCCAGCCACCTGCCGCCGTACATGGCCAGCCTGGCTGCCGGCATGGGGATGAGCGTCGACTCCGGCGCAAAAGGCTTCGTCTACAACGCTGACATGTCGGCCGTGGTGCGGTTTCTGCAAATCGGCACAGCTACGTCGCAGGCAATTCGCTAATGCCCACCATCCGCGCGTTCTGGGCGCCGAAGGCCGCTGCCAAGGAGAGCGAGTGGGAGGATGCCGCCGCCTACGATGAGAGCCTACAGGTGGTGGCGGTTGCCGACGGAGCCTCCAGCTCCTACCGGGCCGGGCATTGGAGTGCCCGGTTGGTGGAGGAGTTTCTCGCCCAACCACCTCAGTTGGCGCCGGGTCTCACCGGTTTCCATCAGTGGGTGGCGCAGGTTGCCGACGGGTTCCAGAGCGCGTCAGAAGCTGTTTCGGACACGTCGTGGTACGCGTCTGATGCCAGCCGCCGTGGCAGCTTCGCCACATTCGTGGGAGTGACGCTCATGTCGGGCGCCAACGGAGTTCGCTTCGTAGGTGTTCAGGTGGGCGATGCCTGCCTGTTTCACACTCGTGGCGATCAGTTGATCACGGCGCTGCCCACCCGGGATCCCGAGGGCTTCAACTCGACACCTGATCTTTTGGGCAGCTCGGCTTACGAGGAATCTCACGGTGCCGAGGCCAGCGTTTACTGCGAGGGAATTGTCGAACCGGGCGACGTGCTGTATCTCACCACCGATGCGGTCGGTTCGGCGATGTTGGCGCTGGCGGAAGCTAACCAGCCAATATGGCGGGCAGGACAGCATCTCGGCCAGCGCCGCTTCCGCTCAATGGTGGACGAGCTGCGTCAGTCCAAGGTCCTTGAAGACGATGACGCGACCTTAGTGCGCGTCCAGATGGAGGAGTCGGCCTGATGGCCTCACAATCGTGGCCTTCTGCGATCGACTACGTCGCAGCTGTCCAAGACCCGGAGATATGCGTGGTGTCCGACCGCTTGGCGGGCGCCCAATTCAAGATGAACATGATGGGCATCCCGGTGGTGAAATCGGGCCAAACCGCGGCGGTGTTTCCCGTGACGATCGCAGGTGATGGCCACGCCCTTCGACTGTTTACGACGCCAACCCAGAATGCCGATCGCTACCGAGCGCTCTCCAAGCACCTGGACGACCAGCCCAGCCCATTGTTCGTCGGCGCCGAGTGGATCGAGGAGGCGATCGCCTACGGCACCGGTCGATTCCCGGCGGTGATGATGCCGTGGGTCCCGGGCAAGACGCTGTCGTCGGCGCTCGACGATGCCACCGAGGAGCGTGACACCGACGCTATCGTCGCCATGGCCGAAACGTGGCTCAACGTGACCGATGATTTGGCCCGAAGCGGCATCGTCCACGGCGATCTTCAGCACGGCAACATTATGGTCGGTCCGGAAGGCGACTTTGCGCTGATCGACTACGACGGCGTGTGGCTTGAAGGGCTTCCGCAGTCGATGATGGAGGTGGGTCATCCCAACTACCAGCACCCGGGCCGGCTGGAAGCGGACACGGTCACCGTCGGGGCTGATGTTTTCCCCGGGTTCGTCATCTACGTGTCGCTCAAAGCGTTGGCCGCCGAGCCCAAGCTGTGGGATGAGTTTCATTCCGGCGAAACCTGATCTTCGCCCAAGAGGATTTCGTAGGAATCGATAAAGCCGATCGCACGATCTGGAGCCGGCTGAGCGGGTTGGACGACGAAACGACCGCCTTAGTCGACACGCTGCGAGCCGCGTGTCGGGTGGCGCCCGATTCGTTCTCATCAGTCCGGGCGATGGCCGAGGAGGGCGAGGAGTCCTTCTCGGGCGCTACGAAGTACATCGTCGACCGTTCGAGCAGGAGCACCGCCGGCTCGTGGTGGGGTGCCGACGATGGGCCGGACACGTCGGTGTCGGCGGCGATGGCCGCCCAAGCGGCGCCGGCGATGGCGTCGTCCATGCCGGCTCCGGTCGCACCGGGCGGCCCAACCCCTGCGCCGGCTCCATCCGTGTCGGCGGGCCTGAAGCAGATGTCGGCTTCGGCGGCTGCTCCTTCTTCCGGTGACACCAAGCTTCGAGTTCTCGCCATCGTCTCATTCTTGCTCGGCATCATCGTGATGACGATTGCCGTCGTGCTGGTGGTCTCTGGGTGATGCGGCTGTGATCCATGTCTGAGTGGTGGTCTGCAGGCGATGATTCGGACGGCGCGGAGCCGCCAGTCTTGCAGGGTGGAAGTGCTCCGCTGGGCGGCACGCTGCCCAGCCCGCCGGCGGATGGGGCTTATGAGCCGCTCGATCTCGGAGTGCTCGGGGAGCCGCTGGCCGGCGTCGGAACCATCGAGTCCCAACGAACTGGATGGAAGTCACCGGTGCTGCTTGGTGGCGTCGCCGCCGGGGTGCTGGTGCTCATCATGGGAGGGTGGACGGCATTCCAGTTCTTCGGCGGCGGAGGGGCGGGTTCACCCGAAGAGGTGCTGACCACAATGGCCGAAGCTGTCAATGCCCAGGATCCGGTGCTGGCGGCCACGGTGGTCGACCCCGACGAACTGCCAATGCTCGTCGAGCTGATGACCGAGTTTGAGGGGGTTCGGGACCGCACCGGTCTCGGCGCCTCGGGACCGGTCGAAGGCACCAGCCTCTCGGTGGAGGATCTCGAAGTCGAGGTGGATGAACTAGCACCCAATGTCGCCCGGGTGGTGCTGACCGATGGAGAGCTTTCGGCTCGCTACGACCTCAGCGACGCTCCGAAGCCGGTCCAACGCTTCTTGCATAAGGATGATCGCGACCGTCGGGACTCGGGCAAGGTCAGCGTCGATGACTACGAGGATGAAATTGACGCCGAGCTGTCGGCAATCGTCGTGAAGAAGGGGCGTGGTTGGTACATTTCGCCGTCGATGACGACCGCCGATCTGCTGGTCGAATCGCAGGGTGACTCCTACACGTCGGGTGATTTCGATGAGTACGGAAAGGTGGACTTCTTCGCCGAGGGTGCCGACTCCCCGGCGGCGGTGCTCGAGGAGTTGTCGGCCGCGGTGGCGTCGGGCGACCCAGAGGAAATCGCTGCGCATCTACCCTCCGATCAGGGCCAGGCCGTGTCCGTTTTCAGCGACGCAGCGAATCAACTCTCTGAAGAGCAGTTCTCCTCGGACGATGGCCGTTATGGAGTGTTTGATCGCAACCGCTGGGAGTTAGACAGCGCAAAGACCCACACAGAGAAGGGCCCCAACGGGACGACACGCCTGGTGATCGACAGCGGTGAAGCCTCGGTTGTCGATGAGGATGGCGATGCCTATGAGGTCGAGTCCGAAGGCTGGGAGCTGTGTGGCCAGGCGTCGGGGGAGGACCGCGAGTGCATCAATGTTCTGACGGGTAGGAGCGGCGATTCTGACGGCTGGGGCGATGACGCCCCAATAGCCCAGTTAGGTGTGGAGGTGCTTGGCGACGCGCCCTCGGTGCTGGTGCGGGAAGTCGACGGGGGTTGGAAGCTCGACCCGGTGGCGACCGCGCTTGACCTGGGTGTTTCTCTGATGGGCAAGATCGACCAGGATTACGTTCAGGCCGCCACGCTCCAACCACTGGGTGGGCCGGATGTGGAGATGCCGGCAGGTCAGGACGAAGCAGAGGTCGTCTTCGATACGGCCGGATTCGCCAGCTTGGCCGTGTCGACCGAACAGGGCGGGATCTACTCGGTGATCGTCGAGGATGTCGATCCGTTGTGGTTCGGCATTTCTGACCCAGAAGGGTTCTCTGGCAACGACGCCTACTTCTCCGATGCCCGCCTCTACGACGATGGGGACCGCGACCGTGACGATGGCGCAAGCAGAATTTTTCATAGCGGCCGAGGACACCACCGTTCTTGGGCTCGGAGGAATCGCCAACTCGCTCGACACGGCTACTGTTCGGTTGGCGAAGGTCGAGATGGGCCAAGCCAAAGTGGATGATGCGGTGCAGGGTTCGATCGACGGCTCGGTGTCCCTGTACTCGGTTCCCACCGAAAGCGATCGGACCTACGTGGTCGAGTTTGCCGCATCGAAGGACGCAACCATCGAGGTGATCGATGGAGACGAAGAACTCGGGTCGTACGAGCTCGATGGCTCTTCCAATGACTATCTGGCCAGCAGTTCCGGCAAGGACGATGCAGCAGCAGAGTTCTTCATGGCTCACCAGACCAAGTCGTTGATAGCGGTTCGGGGTCAACCCGGAACCAGTTTCAGCTTTCGGGTCAGCGAGTTACCGCAGGGTTTCGAAGGCGGTGGTCTTACCAGGACGGTCATGGTGTCCGGCGGCAGCATCGTTGAGGCCGATTTCGATCTGGGCGGCCAGTTCAGCCAGGTGAGTGCAGAAGTGTCTTGGAGCGCTAATGCTGACGTCGATCAAAGTCTCTATATCGACGGGTTCACAGAGAGTTCCAATAACATTTCGGATTCCTATTGCCCGTGCTCGTACACGCTGTCCGGGAGCGGTTCGAACTACGGGTCGGTGATACTCGAGAACTACGATTCTCTTACGGTCGCCGTCGAAATCAGACTCATGATCGGGTGAGTGGCGCCGAGGGTGACCCGCAGGTGCAGAAACTGGCCCGCGCCGGCTCGACGCTTGTCGCAGCGTTGCTGTTGTTGATTTCTGTCGGGTTACCGTTAACGCGGCAGGGAGTGGGCTCGGCGACGTCGTCGATCGACCTCCTGCGACTGGGTGCATCCTTGGAAGATCCTGTGATTGCCTGGGCTAGCCGGTTGGTGGCGGTGGCGATGACTGGAGGAGTCCCCCTTGGCCTCGCATTGCTGCTTCCGCAGCGGCCCGGCGTGATGCTGTGGTGGTGTTCGGTCGGGCTGATCCTGACTGTTGGCGTGGTCCTGGCGGGGCTGTTGCGCGAGAACGTAGGCACCGGTGGTTTAATGATTCTCGCCGCCGGATTGTTGCCGGTACTCATCGATTGGCTGGCGGCCAAGTGGGGCCGACCGGTCTGATGACTCACGAGGTACCAACGTGACCTGGTGAGGCGACAGCCTCGGCGTTGTCGACGCCCCGGGCGGTTCCGGCATGTGCCAGGAGTCTGTGGTGGCTGACGTGGTCCTCATTGATGGGATGGACACTGCGTTCGTCCTGGCCAATGCCCAGACGTCCCAACCCAACCGGCCGACAAGGGGCGACCGTCCGGTAGGACGGAGCAGCGATGCTGCGGCGCCTGCTGGATGGTGGCCCCCCGAACCTTCGACGCAATTATGGCCAAGACCCAGGAGGTCTACAGCCATAGCAACCCCCTCATTCGTCTTCTCTGAGGGGTAGTGCCCGAGGACCGGATTGGCAGAACTCCATTCGCCTAGCTTGTAAACAGAGCAGTATCGTTCACGTTCAACTATCGCGGCCTGTCGTGACGATGCAATCGGAGAGCGATGACTGAGATCTTCACCCAACCGCCCGCTGGTGGTCCTCCAAGCGTCGCGCCTCGGCCGGAAGGCTCCACCGACAAGAAACTGACGATCCTGATTGGATTCTCGGTGGTCTTTCTACTTGCTGCCGTCGCCGTATTGGGCTGGGTGCTCGTCTCGTCTAGCGGTGAGGACGAGGTGGTGGCGGCCGAACAGGGCAACGACATCTCCGGTTCTCAGAAGGCCTCGCTGGAAGGCCCGACCAAACCCGATGATGACTCGGCCGAGGGCGGAGACGCTGCGGCCACGAACATGGCGTTGTCCGAGGCGCCCGACGCTGAGGCGCCGCCCGTGGCCCTCACGCCGGAGCGAATCAACGTGTCGTTCCAGCGGCCGGCGGTCGACTCCATCGTTTGCACCGGCGAGCCGTTGGCCTACTCCGGAGAGCAGTTGATCGATGGTGACGAGAACTTCGGCTGGGGAGCGTCGATGGGGGATGCCGCCGGGGCAACCGCCGATATGCAGTTCCCGGGTCCGGTCAAGCTCGCTACGGTGGGCCTGACCCCCGGTTACACCAGGGTCGCACCCCGCAGCAAGGCCGGCTGCCAAACCGTTGTAGCGTTTCCCTACCAACGATTTGTACAAGCGGTTCGATGGACCTTCGATGACGGCAGCTCGGTCGAGCAGAGCTTTGATCAGCGGCCAGAGATGCAGACGAAGCCGGTGGACGTCACGACGTCATCGGTGAAGCTCACCATCCTCTCGACCGCCCGACCGCCCGGTGCCGATGACGAGACCGTGATCTCCGAAGCGGCGTTTACTGGAACCCCGTGACCAGTAGTCGGCCGTGGCGATACAGCTATCTGTCACTCGACGAATCATGCAATCGAACTCAGGAGCACCATGACTGAGATTTTCACCACCCAACCCACACCAGGGGAACCGCCGCCGAACGGCAAGAGCCCGTCGGACAAGAAGCTCAACGTGCTGATCGGCGGGGCCGCCGTCTTCCTGGTCATAGCGCTGGGCATTCTCGGCTGGGTACTCGTCAAGGGCGGCGATGGCGGGTCCGAGCTGGCCACCGCGCAGGAGGACGAATCGGCCCAGGTCGACGATCGTGATGCGAAGAGGTCCAAGGGCAACGATCCGGATGAAGCCGACCGTGATGCGGACGCCGGAGGCCAAGTCACCCCGCCCAAGTCGAATACGACGGCAGCCGGTGGAACCGGACAGGGCACGGGTGGCGCTGCCACTACGACCCCTGGCGGGGGAACCAGCGCGTCCGGTGGCACGTCCCCGGTCGTCCCGGTCGACGTGTCGGTATCCAACACCCGTGAATCGGTTGCGTCGCTTCGCTGCACGCGCCAACCCTTAGGCTATTACGGTGACCAGCTGATCGATGGAGATCCGCAGACCGGCTGGGGGGCATCCAAGAGCGACGGGTCGGGTCAGACGGCCCGGTTCAACTTCGGTGGGAGCAAGCAGATTTCCACGGTGGGTATCACACCTGGATACATCCGGGTCGCCGAGCGGGCCGATGCCAACTGCGCCGTTGTCTCGGCATTTCCCTACAACCGGTTTGTCGATTCGGTCCGGTGGGAGTTTGAGGATGGCTCTTCGGAGGTGCAGACCTTCGAGCAGCGGGGAGAGATGCAGACGATAGAGGTCGACAAGCAGACGTCATTTGTACGGATGGTGATCCTCTCGACCACACGTCCTCCTGGGGCCGACGACGACACCGTGATCTCTGAGGCTGAGTTCACCGGTACGCCATGAGAGTTCTTCTGCGGTCTGGGATCGTGGCGGTGCTGGTCACGGCCCTGGGAGCATTGCTCACTGGGACAGCGACGGCCAGTCCGCGGCAGGGCCCTTCGCCCGAGACCGTGGCGCTGCGTTTTGAATCGAAGATCGGCGACCTCGGTGACGCCGCATTCGCTGAGCAGGCTTTGGCCACTTTGAACGATCCCCGGGGATGGGGGCAGGCGGGCTTTTCGTTTCGATCGGATCCCTCCAGCTCGTACCGGGTGGTGCTTGCGGAACCGGCCGACGTCGATGCGCTGTGCCTGCCGCTCGTCACCGGAGGGCGTGTGAGCTGCCAGAACGGCGATGTGGTCGCCATCAACGCCAACAGGTGGCGTAACGCAACCGATGACTGGGACAAGGGTGCTGACGCGTACCGGTAGTACGTCATCAACCACGAGGTTGGGCACCTGATCGGCCAGTTTCACCCGGAGAATCGGTGCCCGCGCCCGGGCGAGCCTGAAGCGGTGATGGCCCAGCAGACCAAGGGCCTTGAAGGGTGTCAGGGCAATCCGTGGCCGCTTGACTGGGAGATTGCCGGGGCCTCCGTGCGCCCGGTTGACTACGCCCCGACGCCGGACGTCAAGCCGGCGGTACGCGCAGTCAACCCCGGCGGCGGGGTGCCTGGCAGCGCAGCGCCAGCGACGACCGCTGCTCCGCCGCCGACCAACGGTCAGGTTCCTGCCACCGAAGCCCCGGCGACCGTCGACGACGGCGGTGCTCCCGTCGATCCTGAGGGCCGGACCGATGACAACACGGCCATCGAGGATTCCCCGGTCGGGGATAGCCTGACCGAGAAGCAACCGCTCTCTGGGTTGGCGACCGACGCTGCCAGGGACGGTGACGGTTCTCGCTTGCCGGCGGTCATAGTTCTGAGCTTCCTGGCGATCACTCTGGTCACCTTGGGCGTTGCCCTTCTCCTGCGATGGCGCTCCAACCGCCGCCAGGCCTGGGACCCCTCTGACGACACCGTCGATCTGGAGGCTCCGCCTGTGATGGCGGTGTACACTCCGGACCACGCCGAGGGTTGGGAGTCCGAGTCGATCGACGACCTGTTTGGCTGGTCGGTGGAGCTTGGCGGAGGAGCGGGGCGGACCGCTGGGGTGACCTGGGCGGTCCCCTCCCGTTGGGACTCGCATCAGACTGCCGACTTTGTGGCTGGTCTCACAAGCTTGGACCAACACAGCGTCAACCCGGACGAGGTGGCGACAGAAATCTCCAGCATGCTCCGGTCGAGACCCGGCCTCCGCCCTCGAGAAGGTGAAGGTCTCGGCGTGATCATGGTCGGTTCGAGCCAGCTGGTTGCAGCCGTGTTGGGTGCAGCCGAGGTGGTGGAGCACCGAGGCGATCGGACGAGTCGCACGCGACGCCAAGGTGTCGTCCGTCTGAGGGGTGACGGCGAGGGTGCTCTCGAAGTCGTGCTCAGCCAATCAGGCAACGACTGGCCGACGGCAAGCGTGACCGTTCGGGAGCAGAGCAGGGTGTCGGGTACTGGGCCAAGCGGCGAAACGCCAGCGGTCTCGGTGCTGCCCGGGTAGTAGGTTGGAACTCACTGTTCATGTTCAGGACCACGTGATGATTGAGGCTCGACCCTTCGAATTGGGCGGTGTGGCTGGGGCTGTCGGGCAGCGACGGCAACGTCGAGACGGCGACCGGGCAAGCCGTCCCAAGCACTGATCGGCCGAGCACGACGTCAACGACTCCGCCGACAGCGCCGCCGGGTGCGGCCGACGTCTCGTCCGAGCCGGCACCGGATGACGGCCCGACGGCGAGACAGGCCCCCCCAGGCGCAGACCCCGCCAAGGTGCAGGAACCGAGCAGGTTTGTCTTTCCGGTGAAGTCACCGGACGCCAGGTACGACCAGGGCCATCACGACTACCCGGCGGCCGACATGTTCGCCCAGTGCGGCTCTCCGGTGCTGGCGGTGACAGATGGAACGGTTGAGGAGGTCGAAACGGTCGATACCTGGGACTCGTCTAACCCCGGTGGCGGGACCAAAAGCGGTCTAATGGTGGCGCTGGTCGACAGTCGAGGGGTGCGCTATTACGGCAGCCACATGGCGTCGATCTCGGTTGGTGTCGGTGACGTGCTGGCCGCCGGCGACCAAATCGGCACGGTCGGAGAGACGGGCAATGCCGCAGGTACCGGATGTCACCTGCACTTCGGGTTGTCACCGGTGTGCCTCACCGGCTGGGAGCACCGGAGGGGCCATGTTCCTCCCCAGCCATTCCTCGACGCATGGCGGACTGGCCAGGCGCTCGACCCGCTCGAGGAAGTCATGGCTATCCTGCGCATAGCCTGCCCTTGTGAGGCGGCGGTGGGGTGAACCAGGCGGCTAGAACCGGTTGGTTTCGGTCGCTACCCACGTATTCGTACCGGGCAGTATCAGCAGGCCAGCTATCGCGATGGCACCAATCAACCCGATCACCCATATGCCGCTGGTTTCGATCACCATGTACAGGCCTACGAGTACCGTGATAGGCGCCAGTTGCAAGGAACGCTGGCTCGTGAGCTTGTTGGGAGAGTGCGACTGAATTGGTTCGGGAACGCCCCCAGGCTTGGCGCTCACCGTGTCGACCACCGGGTTGGTGAACGCACTTTTGAGACAAGGATTGCCGGGAGCCCAACGGGCATTCATGCAGCCTGGGATCATGCCAGAAGGCGCCCCTCCATCAACCGGATTGGGCGACAGCGGCCATCGGTGCCGCAGCGGCGCCTTTGGTGCCGATCGGCGCCAAAGTCAGGTCTAGTTGCCGTGCCACGCCGCCGATGACGACGATCACGATCCCGAGCGCAAAGCCGACCGCTCCGACCCCGATTCCGGCAAGGTCGAGAACCCCCGGTGTTGCTCGCCTCCGTGTCGAGGTCGAAAAAGATCTTGTCGCCCTTTTCGCCGTTGGCCCGCTGATGTCCTCTCACCGCAAAGTCGACGGCGTCCCAATCGTGGCAACCCAGGCCACGCTTCCGATGATCGAGAGCAGCGAGAAGAGTGCGCCGGCCACGATCAGGAGCCGTGCCAGCCCCCGCAGCGGGCGGTTGGACGCCGTCGACATGATCGGCACGAGCGCTGAGACCGGGACGGTACCAATGTCGCCGTGCTCCGGGCTGACCTGCGCACCCCAGGGACGGCGTTCTGCCCGGGCGTACCTTGGTCCATGTCGTCGTGAGCGTACCAGTTCATGTTCGCATCCTAGGAGGTCCGCAGTGGTAGCCAATACGAAAGGAGACCCTTATGAAGGGTAAGCTTCCGTCAGCATGAGACGATCCTCCATGGCAATCGCGGCCACTTTTGCGCTCGGGTTGACAGGGGCATGCGGGGGCGTGTCGGACGACGCTCGGCAGGCTGGAAGCCCCTAAAGATGGGCGCCTCACGACTTCAACATCTAGCTCGGTGGCGGCATCGACGACGGTCGAGGTGACGGCCGCTACCTCGCCACCACAGGATGTGTCGCGCACCACGACCGCCGTTCCGGTCGGCTCGGCGCCACTGGAAGCTTTGAGGGGTCGGGGTGTGGATCGACGTTACGAGTGGTCGCCGAGCTCAACCGACGCTCGCCCGGGGTCACCCCTGATCAGGTGGCCGACATGGCCGCTGCGGGCATGACCACCCTGTACATCCAATCCGCTCGCACCAGCAGGGCAGTCGATGTCGCCGATCCCGAAAGGTTCCGCGAGTTCGTCGACGCTTCACACGCGCACGACATGGACGTTGTGTCTTGGTATCTCCCCAACCACACCGATCCGGAGACGGACCTCCGTCGGGTGCTGGCGCCCCTCGACTACGGGGTCGATGGCATCGGGATCGACCTGGAGAGCAAGAACCTGGCTGATCGAGCTTTGCGCAACGAGCGTGCCATCGAACTGGTGCGCAACGCCGCGGACCTGGCGAGCGACGTACCGGTCGGGGCGGTCGTGTTCGCACCGCAGGCGCTCTCTCGCTACGAGCCCGAAACCTGGCCCGATTTTCCTTGGGCCGAAGTGGCCGCCGAGGCCGACCTGATGGTCCCGATGGCTTACTGGACGATCTACGCCGATGAGTTTCCGGAATCGGACGACCCGGTCGCCTATACGGCCGAGACCCTGGCATCGTTGCGATCGCTGGTGGGACCAGACACGCCGATTCACTCAGCCGGTGGGCTTCTGGGCGATTCTGATGTTGAGGAGGTGACGGCAGCGGTCCAGACCGCCCGCGAGGCGGGTGCGATCGGCGTGTCATTGTACTCCTGGTCCGGCGTGAAGCCGGGGCGGTTGGTGTCCATGCAGGAGGAATCTCGTTGAGCAAATGAACAGCCGTTGGGTGGGGCCGAACCAGTGAGGTTGGCAGCCGCCCGACGCCTCCACCATCGGGATGGGCGTGGGTACGCAGATGACGATGCCAAACGATCGCCCGGCCCAGGCAGCCCCAAGAAGCGTTGGCCTTATGTGGTGCTGATCGCCGTCAGCCTGACACTGGTTGCGGTCAGCGGCACGTTGATCGCGCTGAGCCTTGCGGACAAGGGCGACAAGGTCACTACCAACAGCGAAGAAGCGACACCCACGCCGAAGCAGCCGACAACCGATCGAGATGGATCAGGCGAGGAAGCCGACCGCACCAGCGAGGACGCCACGCGTGACGCCGAAGCTGACGACACGAGCGTCACCCTCGCCGAGCGCACGTCCCCCTCAGCGGGAGTGGACAACGGCGAGGAGCCGCCAGCGCAGCGGCCTCCGACGATGCGAACCTGGAAAGTGAGGCCGCCATTGGTGACTACACGCTGGGCATCATCAGCTTCGACGTTCCCTCCGGCTTTACCCCGACCGTGGTGGCCGAACGGCGTGACGATGGTGCGTTGCGGTCGGAGTTCCAGGGGCCTGGGGGTCAGCAGGTCGTGGTCGAATTCAACCCGGATGGTGCCACCGACGGGCTGGCGACCGCCCAGGAACTGGCCGGCACTTTCCGCGATCAAGGTCGTCTGTTGCGCGAGCCCTACGCCGACGAGGTGGAGGGCAAGAGCACCGGGGTGTTGGCCATCCGGGGGTCCGAAGGCGACTTCCGGTCAGACCACTTTTTTGTTTATGACGGCAATGGTATGGCGGTCATGGGCATCGACCAATCGTCGCTTGACGCCGCCGACTCGCTGGCCCATAGCGTCATCCCGACTATTTCCAGCTAGCAGAACTTGGTAGGTTCGCCAACCTGTTCGTGGCTGGAGATCCGGGGAGATCCCCCCGGAGAAGCAACCAACGTGTCGAGGAAGCGCTGGTCGTTGTTGACGCACTTCCAACCGCCTTCCTTGCTGAGGTACTCGCCGTTAGCGTTCATCGTGTAGTTCACCTTGATCATCCAACCGCCATCCGGCGTGGGCTCCGGGCCGTAAGCAAGCGTCGGACCCTCGATCAACGACAGGCTGAAATCGCTGTCGGGGTCGCCGAGGTCTGCACGTAGCTGGTCTGCGGTGAAGTTGCGCTGATCGGCGCCCACCCACTGGTCGACTGGAGGGGCCAAATGGGCCATCGCTCCGTCGATGTCGCCGCGTGTATCGGCGGCCATGAACTCGGTGAGCGTCGTGCTCACCTGGCCGAGCGCATCGTCGACCGACGGCACCGACGGGGGTACTGGTTGGGCGGCAGGGGGCTGCGTCATCGTCGGCTGAGTGGGGGCGGGGGCAGTGGCGACGGTCGCCTGGGCGGCTGGGGCTGGACGCACGGGGCTGCGGTTGGCTTCGGTGCCAGCGCCACTTGATCGGCACCGGTCGCGGCGGAGGCTCGCGTGGTGGTCGAGCGATCGGTATCTCCCCACCGTACGACTTGAGGCCTTGGTCGTCGTTGACGACCCCCGATTATCGGTCAGCGCAACGTTGGAGCCGTCGCCATCACCCGTGAGTAGCAGAACCCCGATCACGACAGCGCCCACGAGGACGACGACAGCATTGATTGCAACGATGACCTTCAGCCGGTTGGACTGTCCCGAAGGGGGAGGCGGTGCGCCGATGACGTCGGGAGCGACGGCGGGCGTCATGGTTGTCGGCGCTTCCCCGTCAGCGCCAGGAGTTGGCCCAGGGTTGTTGTTCCACGGGCTGGGGCCTGACTGATCGGTCATGGTCGGGACCTTGTCTTCGGTGACGGTGTGGCCACTGACTGTATCGATGGCATGGGTTATTCAACAATAGGAACGAATTTCTTCCGGACTTCGATGAGCCGTAACGTTCAGGCGCATGAAACCCACCGCCACCGCTTCAAGACGCCGTCGTCATCTTGACGATGATGATCCTCGGTGATGGCTGCGGAGGGTCGGGCTTTCCAACGGAGGACACGGCTGTAGCGACGACGGCTGCGACGTCAACGAGCGCCAACGCCACCACGGCTGCGCCGGCGACCACAGCGGCGACAACCGCTGCTCCGGCTGCCGAAACCACGACCACGGCGGACCTCCCGGCCACCACCGTGCCCAGCGCAGAAGAGAGTGACCCGGTGGCCGAGACCGTCGCCGCAGCGAAGCGCTGGCCCACCCGCCAGAAGCTGGCGCAGTTGATGTTCATCGGCTTCAACACTGGCTTCAAGGACACCCCGGGCACGACCGACCCCAGCGCAGCCCAAGCGGTGATCGATGCCGGGGCCGGGGAGTGTTCGTCGGCAGAAAGGAGCTGGGGCTGTTCAACTGCCGGTGCTTCCGGCGGCACAACAGGGCTGCTTCCCGCCTGGGTTGCCACCGACGGCGAGGGCGGGCGTGTCGATCCGCTGCCGCAGGTTGCCGATCCGCTTCCCCCGGCACGAGAGATGGGCACCTGGAACCCTGACCGAATCCGGAGAGGCAGCCGAAGGGCATGGGGCCCAGCTACGGGCCCACGCCGTCAACGTCAACTTTGCGCCGATGCTCGACCTCACCGGTCCCCGAGAGCCGCTGGGCGACCGCACATGGTCGTCCGATCCAGCCACGGTCACGGCAACGGCGGAGCGTTTGCCGAGGGGATGTGCGCCTCCGGGGTACCCCACGTTCAAACACTTCCCGGGGCATGGCCACTCCGACGTGGATGCCGACTACGAACCCGCGACCACGCCCGACTTGGCTACCATCGAAGCGGCCGATCTGCTGCCCTCCGCAACCTCGCCAAGTCGATGGAGGGTCGCTCAGCTCATCATGACCGGCCACCTGGACGTGCCGGGCCTCACCACCGAGGGCCGCCCGTTCTCGCTCGATCCGGGGGCAATGGCCTATCTGCGCAACAACGTCGGGTTCGACGGCGTGGCGGTCACCGACGAACTGGCCGAGATGGGGTCGATCACCCAGCGGGGCATTGGTGTGGACGAGGCGATCGAGCTGTCGCTCGTGGCCGGCAACGACATGGCGCTGTTCTTCGGCGGGCCCGGCGACCTTTGAGGGTGCTCGACCGGCTGAAGGAGCGGTCGCCGACGGCCGACTGTCAGCCGACCGGGTTGACGAGGCGCTGGAACGGGTCATCACGCTGAAGGCCTCGGGGGCCTGCCTCGGCTCGGCCTTGAGGAGGATGAGATCGCTCCAGCTCTCGGTCAGCCGGCCCGCAGGCCGATGCGGTCGAGCAGCTCGCGGTCGGTGTTGCCTTCGGGTTATCGGTCGTCAGCAGCTTCTCGCCGTAGAAGATGCTGTCCGCTCCGGCGGTGAAGCACGGGCCTGCAGCTCGTCGCTCATCTCGGTGCGCCCGGCGCTCAGGCGCACTGCCGAGTCGGGCATCATCAGCCGGGCGACTGCGACAGTGCGCACAAACTCGAACGGGTCGAGCGTCTCGCCGTCGGCCAGCGGCGTGCCCGGCACCTGCACCAGCTCGTTGATCGGCACCGACTCGGGGTGGTGGGCCAGGTTGGCCAGGGTCATCAGCAGCCCGACGCGATCGGCCCGGGTCTCGCCCATGCCCACGATGCCGCCGCAGCACACCTTCATGCCCGCCGAGCGCACGGCATCCAGGGTGTCCAGGCGATCGCCGTAGGTGCGGGTGGTGATGATCTCCTCGTAGTACTCGGCCGAGGTATCCAGGTTGTGGTTGTAGTAGTCCAGGCCGGCGTTGGCCAGCGCCTCGGCGTGGTCGTCGCTCAGCATGCCCAGGGTCATGCAGGTCTCCAGGCCCAGCGCCTTGACGCCCTCGATCATGGCGCTCACACGCTCGATGTCGCGGTCCTTGGGCGAGCGCCAGGCGGCGCCCATGCAGAACCGCTGGGGCACCGCTTTTTGCCCTGCGGGCGGCGGTCAGCACCTTCTCGGTGTCCATCAGCGGCTCGGGCTTCAGGCCGGTGTTGTACTGGGCGGCCTGCGGGCAATAGGCGCAGTCCTCGGGGCAGGCCCCGGTCTTGATCGACAGCAGCGTGCTCAGCTGCACGGCGTCGGGTTCGCGATGGCGACGGTGGGTGCTCTGCGCCCGCCACAGCAGGTCGGTCAGCGGCAGCTCGAACAGGGCGGTCACCTCGTCGGCGGTCCAGTCGTGGCGCAGGTGGTCCGCGGCGCCGGTCGCCGGTGCGGCGGCCTCCGACGTGGTCGCAGCCGGGGACATCGTCGAGGGGTTCATCGTGCCGGTCACCGCGAAAGTGTCGCGGTCTTTGCCTCGCCGATCCAACCCTGTGATGACATGGCCCGATGAGCGACGACGGAAACCAGCGCCCCATCCCGACCGGCCTCACCTTTCACATCACCCCGAAAGAGGTCCGGGAGGCCCAGAAGGCGAGCGGTTCCTATCAGCCCGAGGCGTTCGTCGACGAGGGTTTCGTGCATGCGACGAACGACCTGGAGACCTTGCTGATCCCGGCTAATGAGGCACTATTCGGCTGACGATCGACCTACGTCGCCTCACGATCGACCTGAGCCGGGTGACCGGCGAGGTGCGTTTCGACGCCGACCCGCTGATCTACCCGCACATCTACGCCGGTGCCGGTCGATTCGATCACCGAGGTAAGAAACGCTGAGCGCGATTCCAGCGGCGCCTTCACCGGCTTCGGCCCGCCATGAGACAGCTGACGGCCCGATTCGTGCACTATGCGCATGACTCGAGTCAGCATCTCGGTTCCAGATGACGTGGCGGAGGTCATGCGAAATGCATGAGAGTATGATGTGCGCATGCCCTCTCTTCAGATTCGACATGTTCCAGAAGACGACCATCGACGCTTGAAGGCGCGTGCGGCCATGGAGGGCCGATCGGTGTCCGAGCATGCGCTGATGGTGCTCAGGCGATCGCTGGATCGGCCTACCGTCGATGAGTTCCTCACTCGGCTTGAACGGCGCGACCGCACTGGGCCGAACGTGGAAATCGATGCGGCCGCTCTGGTTCGCGAGCTGCGTGACGCCCGGTGATCGTTCTCGACGCATCGGCCGTTGTGGAGCTGGTCCTGTGGACCGAACGGGGTCGCCGCGTTGGCGACGCCATTGCAAGGGATCGGTCGCTCCATGTGCCCGAGCTGATGGTCGTCGAGGTCGGGTCCGTGCTCCGCCGCCTTGTGGCTCAGGGCGTCGTCAGCGAAGCGATGGGCGCCGATCACCTTGAGTCGGTTCGGCAAATGCCTGCCGAACGATACGGACACGATGTCCTGATGGGGCGAGCCTTCGAGTTGTGCCACAACCTCACCATGTACGACGCCGTCTACGTCGCCCTGGCGGAGTCACTGGCAGCAACGCTCCTCACCTTCGATTCCCGTCTGGCCGCGCACCTGGTCACCGTGCCGACATCGTGGTGCCGTAGTCGGAGACGGCTACAGCGGCACTTCGCTACGGCGGCGTCAAGCTCCAGGTGAGTTGGTCGCCTCGCGGAGTTCGTCGACCGCTTCACTGGCCTGCGAGGTGGCGTATGCCGCAGCGAGGGCTCGCCGGATTTGGCGCTGGATGTTCGGGATCCCTCGGATCATCCCGAACGGTGGTCACGGGCCGCAAGTGACGTGTCGGTGAGCTGGCGCTCGACTTCGGAGTTGAGGTTGCGACGAGCAACAAGCGTCGCGTTGGTAAGGCAATGATTCGTCCCCCGTTCATCGGGGACGCGACGCCGCCGAGCCAATCCCGCACGTCGGTCCAGCGCCACAGCGGTGACCGGCTCGATGCGCCGTGCAGGTTCGGGAAATCCTGAGCTGTTGGCATCTCGCTTGATCCAATGATTGACGGCTTGGCGGCTGCGGCCAGTTCGCTCGGCGATGTCGGCCTGGGAGACAAGCTCCTCACCCTCAACTCGCAGGACCCGAATACCTGCCACTGTCTCGGCCTGAGTGGTAGCCGAAGCAATGGCCTCGAGCAGGTAGGGGCGTCACGGTCGACATCAAGCGCCGGATGCCCGTCGAATGCTGTGACGGCGGGCATCGTCAGAGTCCAGCTTCCCAAGAGCAGGTCGCTGGTTGCCTCATCGATAGGCCGATTGAGAATCAGAACGAAGTTGTGTGTTGTCAGGGCACGTCCTCCGCTTCACCTTTGAGAGGATACCCACCAGGTAGACACCGTCAACCGACCCCCAGCGCTGGCCTACTCGGCGGCCTTCGTATCGGCAGCATCAAGCAGCTGCTTCTCCATGGCCAGGGTGAGGAAGTTGAAGTCCCCCTTGTCTTCGAACTTGTCGCTGACGTCGCCGGTGATTGTTGAACGCCATCTGACCTGAGGATGGCGGGCGGGTTTGGGACAAGCTTCGGTGAGGACGGGTCCTCAGTGGAGTTGTCGTTGGTGTTAAGTGTGGTTGAGGCTGGTCGAGTTCGACCCACACCACGTTCGGACGGGTGGTCGAGGCGAACACGCCCGCTTGTTCGTCAGGCCGGAGACCGTCTGCCACAGGGTTTGCGAAGCTCGGGCCTCGGCTAAGATCCGGCGTGGAACGGCTGGGCAGCGTTGCGGATGACGCTGAACATGCCTGCGACCGCCTGAAGCTCCGTCTTCGGCCGCTCCAGCCTGTTGACGTAGTACGACGCACGTGCGAACCGGTCGCTCGCCAGGTGGATCCCGGGATGGGCTGGTCCCCACCCAGCCCGGTAATCATCTTGGCCAGCTCGGAGCTGCTTGTCGTAGGTCGTCGAGTTCGTCATGACGACGTAGTCCCGGCTGTGGAACACCTTCGGCTTGCCCTCGCGGTACTGATGATGCACGAGTCGCCGGTGGCGTCGCCGAGGGCGAGGTGGATCGCCGGAGGCTTGCCGCCGGTGGGGCCGATCATCTGGACGACCTGGACGTCGGTGGACTGCACCCATGCGGCGACTTCGTCGACGGTGGCGAAATTGTCGAGGAAGTACTGCATCCAGACTGCTTGGCCTAGTTGCGTGCGGCTGCTGTCTGGAGTGCCGTAATCGGACTCCGCCAACCACAACACGTGCCCCGCAAGGCCAGCTTCGTTGAGACCGTGGACGGAGATCATGTCGAACGCGCCCGCCACGACGCTTCCGTACTTGACGTCCACGTCAGCGCACCGTTTACACCGTCTCTCTCCGAGATGCCGCGTTGGCTGTGTCCACAGGTTCGTCATCAGGTCTTCGTGGAAGTCCGGCGTAACAGGCCAACGATGACCGCCCCGTTTGCGTCGTGCCACACCACCCGCGCACATGTTCGTTGCTCTTTCCTTTAGGGTTGTGACCGGTTGGCCGGTGCTGAATTCCACCTGGGCAAGGTTGTGTTTCGCCGTCGAGCAACGGTCGTCAGCCCTCCCACTCCCAAGTTCGAACCCCCGATTGGATTTCGGCGTAGACCACTTGTGTCCGTTCCGACTGGTCCGCTGACAGTCAGTGAGATCGAGGACTTCGGCGCTGAGTGGGCGCCCTTGTTTCCCGGGCGATGGTCGCTTGCGCCCCGGACAGGAATCGAACCCTGTGGTCTACTGCTTTCAGGAGGCGGTCGCTCTATCCAACTGAGCTACCGGGGCGAGGTTGGGGTCGGCTGGGGAACGTGAGTAGATCCGCATCGCGCCGGCGGTCCGGCTGAACGCTCCCAATCCTACGGTGCGCGGTTCTGGCGGTTGGTAGCCCGTCCCATGGCCCCTTCGATTTGGCTCTCCGTAGTCGGACAGGAGAATGATGCACGCGCCGGAATACGCATAACGGATCGGAGTTTGCGAAAACTTCACCAGTTGGTCTGACTGCGCCTCGACTGGCGGCGGTGGTCCCTTGCCGCCGTGATGGCACTCTCCGGTTGCGGCGGTGACAACGAGAGCGCCGACGAAACTGCGGTTCCCGCGTCCGAGACCCCGAACAGTCCGAGGCGCTCGACACCGATGCCCGACCTCTGCAGCCTCTTCACACCCGAGGATTTCCAGGCGCTCACGGGCGAGAAGGCGGGGGAACCCGAGGTCGACGAGGCGATGGGCGCTCTCGCAGCACCTGCACCACCAGCGCCGAAACGGCTTCCACCGGTGCTGATCGCCGCCTACAACGAGTCCGACCGGCAGTCCACGCTGGACATGGTCGACGCCGAACCGGTCGATGACTCCTGACGGAGGCGTACTGGAACGACACCCCGGCCTCGTCATCCCGCAGGAGGGCAAGGACTGGTACCTGCAGGTGGCGGTTAAGGGCGAGGACGACGACCGGGCAGCCTCGGTACAGGTCGCCGAGATCGCCCTCGACCGGCCTGCTAATGGGTGACGCTGGCGTCACATCGACGCCTGAGCGCTCCGGCCATCGTTCCTCGACGACCTGGAGCGGCCTAGCGCTACTCCGGTTCGAGGACGTGGAAGCGCCGGTCGGAGATCTCGTCGGCAGTGATGGCGACGTAGCGGTGCTTCCCCCGGTCTCCCACGGGAACAGGGGCAGATCCTCGGCGTGGATCAGATCGTCGACCGTGTGGTACTTTCGCGGGCTTGGTCTTCACGACGACGCTCCAGGCAACGCCGCCTTCGGCGTCGACGTGGTCCACCTCGTAGGCGACACCGGTGCCCAGCACCGCTGCGGCCAACTTGGTGCCTGGGTCGGTGCGAAACACGACACCTCTTGCGCTTCTCGATCACATGGTTGACCGGGAAGATGTCGGGATGCTTGCCGATCGCCACAGCAAGGCGGTCCGGTCCGCCCCCCGGCGAGCAGCTCCTGCACTTCTCCTGGCTCGGCTCTTCGGTTCCCTCGGCCACGTTGCCAGTCATCTGGGCGGTCCCTCGCTCTCGTTGTTTGATCGGCTCCCCCTTCGGTCTACCAGCAACGACGGTGTCCGCGGCGCCGCAGGTGTCGGTCGGGCCAAGATAGGAGCCACGCACGCCGAGCCCGGCATCGCCGAACGCCGTATCCGCAACCTGTTGACCAGCGCATCCGTCCCGCCATCTACGTCCGGGCTCGCCGTTGAGCGTCACCGCTCACCACGTCGAGGGCGAACCCATCGGCGTGGCGGAGGCAGAGCGGCCGATTATGACGCCTTTTGCGGTGGGCGACCGTGGGGCCGCCGGGGCACCTCGTGGTTTCGGTTCTCTGGCACGGTGCCCAAACACCTGGCCGCCGCCGGGTGGAGGCGATCATCGACCCCGGTTCATCCGTGGTCAGGTCGGCTTCAACGCCGTGAAGGGTTTGATCTGGCGAGCTGGGGCCCCCGCTTCACGGGCTGCATCCGGAGCGTCAGTGGAGCTTGATCAGCCAGGAGGCCCGGGCGGAGAGCGGGTCGACCTGCTGGTGGAGGCGGCCGCCAACCCGTTCGTCAACCCCAACGTGGTGACCGACCTGAGCGACCTGGCGACGGGCCCCGACCTCGCCCCCAGTACCGGCTGGCCCGTGCCGAGGTGGCCCCCCAACACCGAGGTGGGGCAACTGGTGTTGGAGATCGACTTTCTGCTTCGCCTCGGCTGGACAGGACGCCGGCGCCGGCTCGCGGAAGCTGCGGATGCTCCACTCCTTGGGGCGGGCGGCAGATGCCCTCGACCTGGCCGACATCCCCGGGTCGGCGGCGGATGCACGGGCCGAACTGGCTGAGTTTCTCAGCCTCCCGGCGTCGGCATCGGAGCACCGGGTGACCGCCATCGGCCACGCCCACATCGACACCGCCTGGCTGTGTTGCTGCGCGAGACCCGCCGCAAGTGCGCCCGGTCGTTCTCCAACTCACTCGACCCGATCGCCAACAACCCGGACTACCGCTTCGGCTGCTCGCAGGCGGTTCAGTACCAGTGGATGATCGACGAGTATCCGTCGGTGGCCGACGGCATCTCCGATGCGGTCGAGGGCCGATTTTGCGGGTGCCCCTGGCGGCATGTGGGTGGAGGCCGACGGCTACCTGCCCAGTGGCGAGGCGATGGCCCGCCAGTTTCTGCACGGCCAGCGGTTCTTCCGCGAAAGCACTACATGGCGTCACCTGTCGCAGGCGTGGATCCCCGACGTCTTGGGGTACCCGGCGTCGCTGCCGCAGATCTTCGCCCTCGGTGGGGCCGACACCTTCTTCGTGCCGCCCAGAAGATCTCCCTGGAACCGGGTACCAACATCGTTCCCCATCACACGTTCCCGTGGGAGGAAGCTGACGGCACCACGATGCTCACCCACCTCCCGCCCGCCGACACCTTACAACCTGAGATCGACCCGGGCGAACTGGTGCCCGCCGCACGCCGGTTTGCCGAGCGTTGCGTGGCTAACCGGTCGCTGCTGCCCTTCGGCCACGGCGACGGCGGTGGCGGCCCCACTCTGGAGATGATGGCCCGCATCAACCTGGCGTCCGACCTGGAGTCGGTGCCGCGGGTGCAAAAGTGGGCTCGCCTGAGGAGTTCTTCGTCGACGCACCCTCGCCGAGCTTACCCGGATTCCCCGCTCCCGCTGCGGGCGAGCTGTACCTGGAGATGCACTGGGTTACCCACACCGCCCAGGCCAAGACCAAGGCGGGCAACCGTCGAAGTGAGGCGCTGCTGCGCGAGGTGGAGTGGTGGGCGAACGCCGCCGCCGGTGGGCGCCCCGACGCCACCTACCCGTAGCCGAGGAGCTGACCGCACTGTGGCGGGAGGTGCTGACCCTCCAGTTTCACGACATTCTGCCCGGCAGTTCGATCGCCTGGGTCCATCACGAGGCCGAGGAGAGCTACCAGCGGATCATCGGAAGATGCGAGGAGATGATCGCCGTCTCGCTGGCCAGGATCGCTGGAAATGCAGTGTCACCATGGCGCAGGCCGACAGCCGGCGGGTCGACGGTACGAGTGCGGACTCGGTCGGCGTGCTGCCGGCCAACCCTGCCCCACATGTTCGGTCCGGAGTGCAGGTGTGGTCGACTGGCCCGACGACGTGACCGTCCTGTGCCCCGGCGCAGGGCCTGGCCGACGGGCGGGCTGCCGTCGAGGCGGACCTCCCGGCCGGTGGCTGGGCGTTGGCCCTGGCCAAAGCGATGTCGAAGTGGCTGCAATCGCGACGGTCCCGGCAGTGGCGCAACAGGCGCTGACGGTTCTCGGGCGACCCGGTAGTTGCTTTTCTTGACCGCCGCAGTGACGGCGGGTGATGACCAACGCGCCCTGCTCACGCTGAGCTGGGACGTCGACGGTCTGGTCACCCCGCTGCTCGACCTCACCGGGCGCCCGGCGACCGGGAGGCGCCAGAGCCATGGGGCGGGGCAACGTGTTGGAGCTGTCCACGGCGACGCTGCCGGACTACGATGCCTTGGATCTGAGCGCGGTATCACTACGCCAATTCGACCGTTGCCCTTCACGGATTCGCCGCCGACCGGGTGGAGGTGACCGACAGCGGCCGCTGGTCGCCGGGGGGCCAGCGTGACCTGTCGCCACGGCGACTCGACGTTCACCCAGACCCTCTCGATGACGGCGGGCTCAGCCCGCATCGATATCGCCTACGACATCGACTTCCGCCGGCACCCAGAAGGTGTTGAAGGTGGCCTGGCCGGTCGACGTGCACACCCACGAGGTAGTGCCTCCGAGATCCAGCTTTGGCACGTCAGGCGGCCGGTTCACCAGAACACCAGCTGGGACGCAGCCCGCTTCGAGTTTTAAGTTCAACGCTGGATCGACGCCTCGGAGCGGGTTACGGCGTGGCGCTGGAACGACGCCGCGTACGGCCACGATCCGCTTGACGGCACGCTGCGCCAGACGCTGCTGACCGCATCGATTTACCCGACCCCCGCCGCCGATAAGGGGGCGCCATTCACCTCCTGGCGGTGTTGCCCCACCTGGGCGATCTGGTCGA